>NZ_QFXN01000226.1:0-19627 GCF_003144775.1 Enterobacter sp. CGMCC 5087
CAACGCGGCATCTCCGCCGTACTCTTTCGGTGCCTGATGAAAAGCCATTACGTGTGGGTGCTGAGCCAGCCACAGCGGCGTCTGTTGTTTAAGGATATGTTTACCGTGGCCGTGCATCACGCAGGCGCAAAAAACATGTTCACGGCGACAGGCGGCGATCAATGCCCCCAGCTCCTGTTTCGCCTGCATCTGCGTTAAGCCGTGCAGATCGAGAAACAGCTCCGGCGAATAATCTCCGCGGCGTAATTTTTTCAGTTCAAAATGGCTGACGTCTTCGCGTACGTACTTCACAGCCCCTTGCGTGTTGAGCAGCGGCTGAAATTCATCTGAAAAATAGTGGCTGTTATCCGCCTGCTCCTGCAGAAGACGCTTGACCGGTACTTCGCTGATTTTTTTACGCAGCGGGCGATGGACGATGGTGTCCTGCGTGATTTTACGCGTCCCTGTCATCAGCTGACGGAAGAGCGCCTGATCCTCCTCGCTAAGCGATGTTTTCTTTTTCATTCGTCATTCTCATCTCGTATTTCCGACAGTGTACCCGACTAAACGCATTTTTTAACCTCAAGCGCGACGTGTCATTGCTGATTTATCGCCGTCTTCATGGCAAACTAGCCGCCGAAAATTATGCGAGCATGCCCTGGAGGAAAGAGTGGATAAAATATTTGTCGATGAAGCAGTAAACGAGCTGCATACCATACAGGACATGTTGCGCTGGTCGGTTAGCCGCTTCAGCGCCGCCAATATCTGGTACGGTCACGGTACCGATAACCCGTGGGATGAAGCCGTGCAGCTGGTGCTGCCGTCTCTCTACCTGCCGCTGGATATTCCGGAAGACATGCGCACCGCGCGCCTGACCTCCAGCGAAAAACACCGCATCGTTGAGCGTGTGATCCGCCGCGTGAACGAGCGCATTCCGGTCGCTTACCTGACCAACAAAGCCTGGTTCTGCGGCCACGAGTTCTATGTCGATGAACGCGTACTGGTGCCGCGCTCGCCGATTGGCGAGCTGATTAACAACCACTTTGAAGGCTTGATTGGCCATCAGCCGCAGCACATTCTCGATATGTGTACCGGCAGCGGCTGCATCGCGATTGCCTGCGCGTACGCCTTCCCGGAAGCGGAAGTAGACGCGGTAGATATATCCACCGACGCGCTGGCCGTGACCGAGCACAACATCGAAGAGCATGGGCTCATCCATCACGTTACGCCAATTCGCTCCGACCTGTTCCGCGATCTGCCGACGCTGCAGTACGATCTGATCGTTACCAACCCGCCGTACGTCGATGCGGAAGACATGTCCGATCTGCCGAACGAATACCGTCACGAGCCGGAGCTCGGTCTGGCGTCAGGCTCTGACGGCCTGAAGCTGACGCGCCGCATTCTGGCCTGCGCGCCGGATTACCTGACCGACGACGGCGTTCTGATTTGTGAAGTGGGCAACAGCATGGTACATCTGATAGAGCAGTACCCGGATGTGCCGTTCACCTGGCTTGAGTTCGACAACGGCGGTGACGGCGTCTTTATGCTGACCAAAGCGCAGCTGCTCGACGCGCGCGAACACTTCAGCATCTATAAAGATTAATCCAGCGGGCTTCGGCCCGTTTCACAACGCTCAAACACAAACAACAACATCGGAGCCGTGATGGCAGGAAACAGTATTGGACAGTTATTCCGCGTGACCACCTTTGGCGAGTCACACGGGCTGGCGCTGGGCTGTATCGTTGATGGCGTACCGCCAGGCATCGAACTGACCGAAGCCGATTTACAGCACGACCTCGACCGTCGTCGCCCGGGCACCTCTCGCTACACCACGCAGCGTCGCGAGCCGGACCAGGTCAAAATTCTCTCCGGCGTCTTTGAAGGCCGCACCACCGGGACCAGCATCGGTCTGCTGATCGAAAACACCGATCAGCGCTCTCAGGACTACGGCGCCATCAAAGACGTCTTCCGTCCGGGCCACGCCGACTACACCTACGAACAAAAGTACGGCTTCCGCGACTATCGCGGCGGCGGACGTTCTTCCGCGCGTGAAACCGCGATGCGCGTGGCGGCAGGGGCGATTGCTAAGAAATACCTGCAGCAGAAATTTGGCATCGTTATCCGCGGCTGTCTGACCCAGATGGGCGACATTCCGCTGGCGATCAAGGACTGGGACCAGGTCGAGCAAAACCCGTTCTTCTGCGCCGATGCCGACAAGCTTGAGGCGCTGGATGAACTGATGCGTGGCCTGAAAAAAGAGGGCGACTCCATTGGCGCGAAAGTGACCGTGGTGGCAGACGGCGTCCCGGCGGGCTGGGGCGAGCCGGTATTTGACCGTCTCGACGCCGACATTGCCCACGCGCTGATGAGCATCAACGCGGTGAAGGGCGTAGAGATTGGCGACGGCTTTGACGTGGTTCAGCTTCGCGGCAGCCAAAACCGCGATGAGATTACGAAAGCGGGCTTCCAGAGCAACCACGCGGGCGGCATCCTGGGTGGGATCAGCAGCGGGCAGCAGATTATTGCCAACATCGCGCTGAAGCCAACCTCCAGCATTACCGTGCCGGGCCACACGATTAACCGCGATGGCGAAGAAGTTGAGATGATCACCAAAGGACGTCACGATCCGTGCGTGGGGATCCGCGCGGTGCCGATCGCAGAAGCGATGCTGGCGATCGTGCTGATGGATCACTTCCTGCGCCAGCGCGCGCAGAATGCGGATGTGACGACCACCATTCCACGCTGGTAAACATGAAAAAAACCGCAATTGCTCTGCTGGCGCTGCTTGCCAGTGGAGCCAGTCTGGCCGCGACGCCATGGCAAAAAATCACCCACCCGGTGGCGGGAAGCGCGCAGTCGATCGGCGCTTTCTCAAACGGCTGTATCGTGGGCGCGCAGGAACTTCCGCTGCAATCGGATACCTATCAGGTGATGCGTACCGACCAGCGTCGTTACTTCGGCCACCCTGACCTGGTGCTGTTCATTCAGAGACTAGGAAACCAGGTGCATAACCTTGGGCTCGGCACGATGCTGATTGGCGATATGGGGATGCCTGCCGGCGGTCGTTTTAACGGTGGACACGCCAGCCACCAGACCGGACTGGATGTCGATATCTTCCTGCAGCTGCCGAAAGCGCGCTGGACCTCCGCCCAACTGCTGAAACCGCAGGCGCTGGATCTGGTGGCGAGCGACGGTAAGCGCGTTGTGCCGTCCCTGTGGACGCGGGATGTTTCCAGCATGATCAAGCTGGCGGCAGAAGATAATGACGTCACGCGGATTTTCGTTAATCCGGCCATCAAGCAGCAGCTCTGTCTGGATGCCGGAACCGATCGCGACTGGCTGCGCAAAGTGCGCCCGTGGTTCCAGCATCGTGCGCACATGCACGTTCGTCTGCGCTGCCCGGCGAATAGCCTGGAATGTGAAGATCAGCCGCTACCTCCGCCAGGCGATGGCTGCGGTGCGGAACTGCAAAGCTGGTTTGAGCCGGCAAAACCTGGAACCTCTAAGCCTGAGAAGAAGACACCGCCTCCGTTGCCGCCTTCCTGCCAGGCGCTACTGGATGAGCATGTACTTTAATGGATAATTTCGTCGATCTGTTTATGGTGTCACCGCTGCTGCTGGTGGTGCTGTTCTTTGTGGCCATGCTGGCCGGTTTTATCGACGCGCTCGCGGGCGGCGGCGGGTTGTTAACCGTGCCCGCTCTGCTGGCGGCGGGCATGAGCCCGGCGCAGGCGCTTGCCACCAACAAGCTGCAGGCCTGCGGCGGCTCGCTCTCGGCGTCGCTCTATTTTATCCGCCGTAAGGTGGTGAGTCTGGCCGATCAGAAGCTCAATATCCTGATGACCTTTATCGGCTCCACATCGGGCGCGCTGCTGGTTCAGCACGTGCAGTCTGATATTTTGCGCCAGATCCTGCCGATTCTGGTCATCTGCATCGGGCTTTACTTCCTGCTGATGCCAAAGCTCGGTGAAGAAGACCGCCAGCGTCGCCTGTACGGCCTGCCGTTTGCCCTGGTTGCCGGGGGCAGCGTGGGTTTTTACGACGGTTTCTTCGGCCCGGGGGCGGGTTCATTTTATGCGTTGGCGTTCGTGACGCTGGCTGGGTTTAACCTCGCCAAATCCACCGCCCATGCCAAAGTGCTCAACGCGACCTCAAACGTCGGCGGCCTGCTGCTGTTTATCATCGGCGGCAAGGTTATCTGGGCCACCGGGTTTGTGATGATGGCAGGGCAGTTCCTGGGCGCGCGCGCGGGCTCGCGTCTGGTGTTGAGCAAAGGACAAAAACTTATTCGCCCGATGATCGTCATCGTCTCGGCCGTAATGAGCGCCAAACTTCTTTATGACAGCCATGGACAGGAGATCCTCACCTGGTTGGGGATGCACTAATGAACAGTACGCATAAATACGAACAGCTGATTAAGATTTTCGACGGCTGTTTTGCTGACGATTTTAATACCCGTCTGATTAAAGGCGACGACGAACCGATCTATCTTCCTGCTGATGCAGAGATTCCGTATAACCGCATCGTCTTTGCCCACGGCTTTTACGCCAGCGGCTTGCACGAGATTTCGCACTGGTGCATTGCGGGTAAAGCGCGGCGCGAGCTTGTGGACTTCGGTTACTGGTACTGCCCGGACGGACGTGATGCCGCCACTCAGGGCCAGTTTGAAGATGTGGAAGTGAAGCCGCAGGCGCTGGAATGGCTATTCTGCGTCGCGGCGGGTTTCCCGTTCAACGTCAGCTGTGACAACCTCGAAGGCGACTTCGAGCCAGACCGTATTGTCTTCCAGCGCCGCGTTCACGCGCAGGTGATGGAATATCTTGAGAAAGGCATCCCCGAACGTCCGGCACGCCTGATCGAGGCCTTACAGAATTATTACCACACGCCGGTTATCACGGCGGAATGCTTCCCTTGGCCGGAAGATCTTTAACAGAGGAAAGAAGATGATCGCAGAATTTGAATCACGCATTCTGGCGTTAATTGATGACATGGTGGAACACGCCAGTGATGATGAGCTGTTCGCCAGCGGTTATCTGCGTGGTCACCTGACGCTCGCGGTAGCCGAGCTAGAAGCGGGGGACGATCACTCTGCCGACGCCGTTCACGCCGAAGTGGCCCGCAGTCTGGAGAAAGCCATTCAGGCCGGAGAGCTCTCGCCGCGCGATCAGTCTCTGGTGTTAGGCATGTGGGACACTTTGTTCCAGCAGGCGAAACGCTAAGTCATCGTATTTCGCCCGGTGGCGCTGCGCTTACCGGGCCTGTGAATATCCCCTCTCCCTGTGGGAGAGGGTTAGGGTGAGGGCACCAGACCGCACCCTACTTAACCTTCTTCCCCTTCAGCAGTTTCCGTACCCACAATCGATTCGGATTCAGCCCCGCAAGCGTAACCCTGTCCAGCGGAATCGGCTCGCCGCTCATTTGCGCGGCTAACACTTCTGCCAGCAGCGGTGCGGAACAGAGCCCGCGAGATCCTAATCCACCCAGCATAAACAGCTCCGGATAAACCGGCGCGCTTACCGCGTTATCCCGGTTATCAGCCAGATCCTGATAGGCCTCAAGCGTCGCGTCGTAGTCTGGCACATTTCCCGCCATCGGCAGATGATCGCGGGTGGCACAGCGCACGCCGCAGCGCGCGTCACTCTCGCTGACGTCAACCTCTTTCGCCCACGCCGCATCCGGGAAGCAGTCAATCAGGCGCTGGCGGTTCTGGGCCTGATCCGCTTCGCTGTAGCGCATATCCGTTTCGCCACGATGATAGCTGGCCCCGATGCAGTGGTGGCCGTTAGACGGATTTTGCGGCGTCAGATAGCCGTCATAGCACAGCACCTGACGCAGTTTGCTCAGTTCAGGCGCGGAAGGAATATGGCTTACCTGGCCGCCGACCGGATAAACCGGCAATGACTCTGTCTGGATAAACTGGCTGATGTTATGCCCGTTTGCCAGCACAACGCTGGCATGGCTCGCCTCTTTGCCATCGGCAAAACGCAGATTCCAGCGTTCTGTCCGGCTCAACGATTCAACCTTGTGAGCATAATGCGCCGTCAGCCCGCGCGACTGCGCCAGGGCAATGACCGCCGCGGTCAGTTCAGCCGGGCACAGCCAGCCGCCGAGGGGATACTGAATGCCCCCACACTCGGTTTCCACGCCAGCGGTCTCTGCCACCTCTTGCGCACTTACCGCACGGGCAATCTCGTCAGGCAGACCCAGCGACAGCATCTGCGTGATTTTTTGCTGGCTCTTTTCATCCCAGCCGAGCTGCGTCACGCCGCACCAGTCATGGTCAAACGCCACCGGCAGGGCATCGTACAGGCGACGAGCGAAGGTAAATGCCGCCGGGAAAAAACGGAACAGGGCCGGGTCGTGCGCGCTTAAAAGCGGATAGAGCGCCCCCTGGCGGTTGCCGGACGCGCCGCTTGCTGGCGCGTCGTCAGCACAGTAGAGCGTGACCTGCCAGCCGCGGTGGAGAAGCGCGAGAGACAGCAGGGCGCTGGCGATCCCCCCGCCGACTATCGCCACTTCACGGGATGCGCTGGCGCGGCGCGCAAACCAGGGTGCCTGTGCGGGAATATCCAGCGTCTGCTCCATACTGCCGACCAGCATGTCGCGCTTGCGGCCAAAACCTTTGGTTTTCTGCATGGTAAAGCCCGCCTCCTGCAGTCCGCGGCGGACAAAGCCAGCCGAGGTGAAGGTGGCAAGCGTTGCGCCCGGGCGCGCCAGCCGCGCCATCGCGCTAAACAGATGCTGGCTCCACATGTCCGGGTTTTTGGCGGGGGCAAAGCCGTCAAGGAACCAGGCGTCCACCGTCTGATTCATCGAATCATCGAGCGTATCGGTCAGGTCATTGATGTCGCCAAGCCATAAATCCAGCGTCACGCGTCCGCCGTCCAGAATCAGACGGTGGCAGCCGCCGATGTGGGGCGGCCACTGCGCCTGAAGCTGCTCCGCCCAGGCTGCAAGCTCTGGCCAGCGCTGATGAGCGAGCCGCAGATCGTGCGCGGTGAGCGGGAATTTTTCGAAACTGATGAAATGTAATCTTTGTAGCGTAGCCTCAGGGTGGGCAGCGTGAAACTGGTCAAACGCCTGCCAGAGGGTCAGAAAATTGAGCCCGGTGCCGAATCCGCTTTCCGCTACAACGAACAGGCTCCGCGGATGCTCCGGGAAGCGGGTGCTGAGCTGGTTTCCGTCGAGGAAAACATAGCGAGTTTCTTCGAGTCCGTTATCATTAGAAAAATAGACGTCATCAAAATCTCGGGAAACAGGTGTACCCTCAGCGTTGAATTCCAGGTTGGCGGGTTGTATAGCGTTTTGTTTCACGTAAGTTACTCGTCTGACAGGCAGTGGCACGATCTTAACGATGTGAGTCCATCGGTGCAAATTTCCGCAGAAAATGTCTGATCGGACTTGTTCGGCGTACAAGTGTACGCTATTGTGCGACTCGAAACTTACTATAGTGCGACTTACAGAGGTATTGAATGAAACGTGCAGTGATTACTGGCCTGGGCATTGTTTCCAGCATCGGTAATAACCAGCAGGAAGTCCTGGCATCTCTGCGTGAAGGACGCTCCGGGATCACTTTCTCTGAAGAGTTTAAAGATTCAGGTATGCGTAGCCACGTATGGGGTAACGTCAAACTGGACACCACCGGTTTGATTGACCGCAAAGTGGTTCGTTTCATGAACGATGCCTCTATTTATGCTTATCTCTCCATGCAGGAAGCGATCAAAGATTCCGGCCTGAGCGAAGAGGTTTATCAGAACAACCCGCGCGTGGGTCTGATCGCCGGTTCCGGCGGCTCATCAAAAGCGCAGGTATTCGGCGCTGACGCAATGCGAAGCCCGCGTGGTCTGAAAGCAGTAGGTCCGTACGTGGTAACCAAAGCCATGGGTTCTGCGGTTTCCGCGTGCCTGGCGACCCCATTCAAAATCCACGGTGTGAACTACTCCATCAGCTCCGCGTGTGCGACCTCCGCGCACTGCATCGGTAATGCTGTTGAGCAGATCCAGCTGGGTAAACAGGACATCGTATTTGCTGGCGGCGGCGAAGAGCTGGGCTGGGAAATGGCCTGTGAATTCGACGCGATGGGCGCACTGTCCACCAAATACAATGAAACCCCGGATAAAGCCTCCCGTACCTATGATGCGCACCGTGACGGTTTCGTTATCGCGGGCGGCGGCGGTATGGTTGTGGTTGAAGAGCTGGAGCATGCCCTGGCACGTGGCGCGCACATCTACGCTGAAATCGTGGGCTACGGTGCAACGTCTGACGGTGCCGACATGGTTGCGCCATCCGGCGAAGGCGCGGTGCGCTGCATGAAGATGGCGATGCACGGCGTTGACACCCCAATCGACTACCTGAACTCCCACGGTACCTCTACTCCGGTAGGCGACGTGAAAGAGCTGGGTGCGATCCGTGAAGTCTTCGGCGACAACAGCCCGGCAATCTCCGCGACCAAAGCCATGACCGGTCACTCTCTGGGTGCGGCTGGCGTGCAGGAAGCGATCTACTCTCTGCTGATGCTGGAAAACGGCTTTATCGCGCCAAGCATCAACATTGATGAGATGGACGAGCAGGCTGCAGGCCTGAACATCGTGACCAAACCAACGGACGCGACGCTGACTACCGTCATGTCAAACAGCTTCGGCTTCGGTGGCACCAACGCCACGCTGGTAATGCGTAAGCTGAAAGCATAAGTTTTACGTTTGAATCCGGAAGGGAGCCATAAGGCTCCCTTTTTTTATGCATTGACAAGCGGCTGATCTCACAGGCAAACTTCACCCCTCAACATTATCCTCACGATAATGCGTAAGCGTTTAACGTCAACCAACGCACCTTAATCCTGATTATCAGGTAGAGGGGGCGTGGCATTTCCCCGCCTTACTCTTCATTTCGGAGTAAAGCATGACTGCAGTAACTCAAACAGAAACAACCCCTTCAGCGAACGTCTCGCTGTTCCGTATCGCTTTTGCGGTATTTCTGACCTATATGACCGTTGGCCTGCCGCTGCCGGTGATCCCGCTGTTCGTTCATCAGGAACTGGGCTATGGCAACACCATGGTCGGCATCGCCGTGGGCATTCAGTTTTTAGCCACGGTATTAACCCGCGGATATGCCGGACGGCTGGCGGATCAGCACGGTGCAAAACGCTCGGCGTTACAGGGGATGTTTGCCTGTGGGCTCGCGGGCGGCGCATGGCTGCTGGCTGCTCTCCTGCCGGTAGATGCCGCGTATAAGTTTGCGCTGCTGGTGCTGGGCCGTTTAATCCTTGGCTTTGGTGAAAGCCAGCTGCTGACCGGCACCCTGACCTGGGGAATGGGGCTGGTGGGGCCCGCACGCTCCGGCAAGGTGATGTCCTGGAACGGTATGGCCATCTATGGCGCGCTGGCCGCAGGCGCACCGCTTGGGCTGCTGATCAATAGCCAGTTTGGGTTTGCGGCGCTGGCTGCCACCACCATGGCTTTACCCCTGCTGGCGTGGGCGTTTAACGGCTCGGTGCGTAAGGTGCCCGCGCACAAAGGCGAGCGTCCTTCCCTGTGGAGCGTGGTCGGCCAAATCTGGCAGCCGGGTCTTGGCCTGGCGCTGCAGGGCGTGGGTTTTGCGGTGATTGGTACCTTCGTCTCGCTCTATTTTATGAGCCGCGGCTGGGCGATGGCCGGTTTTACGCTCACCGCGTTTGGCGGCGCGTTTGTGCTAATGCGCGTCTTCTTCGGCTGGATGCCGGATCGCTTCGGCGGCGTGAAGGTCGCGGTCGCGTCGCTGGTGATTGAGACCATCGGTCTGCTGCTGCTGTGGAATGCACCCGTGGCATCCGTTGCGCTGCTTGGCGCGGCGCTGACCGGCTGCGGCTGTTCACTGATCTTCCCGGCGCTCGGTGTTGAAGTGGTGAAGCGCGTGGCCCCGCAGGTGCGCGGCACGGCGCTGGGCGGCTACGCGGCGTTTCAGGATATCTCATACGGGGTAACCGGGCCGCTGGCCGGGGTGTTAGCCACCTCGTTTGGTTATCCGTCCGTCTTTCTGGCCGGTGCGGTTTCCGCAGTGGTGGGGATCGTGGTGACGCTGGTGGCGTTTCGCAGGACTTAAGCCGTTGTTGCCGGGTGGCGGCAGTGCCTTACCCGGCCTGCGGTTCGAGCCGTTGTAGGCCCGGTAAGCGCAGCGCCACCGGGCAAAACCTCAGGCAACCAGCCAGAAAATCGCCAGCGCAATCAGTAGCGCAATAAACATCAATCCCGGACGCGCAGAGAGCGTTCTGAACGTCTCCACGACTGGCGCAAACAGCGGGCTGTAGATCGGCTGAATGTTTCTCACCTCGGGCACACCGCCTTCGCGCTCGGCGCGGCGAACGAAGATTTGATTGAGCAGATCCTGCACCTGCGCGGTGGTCAGTACCGTTTGCGGCGTGGCCTGCCAGTTTTGCTGGGCGTAATCACGAATGACTTCAAACTCGTGCGGCTCAAGCGGCTGTTTCAGTGACGCCTGGACGGTATGCAGGGTAGGGGCATTCTGGGTGCTGAGCGTCTGACGCGCCTGGAGCCAGGTCACCAGATGAGTAAACTGTTTGGCCGGGATTAACTCACCCGCCTTCACGCCGGACAACTCCAGCATGGATTGCCAGATAAGCTTCGTCGGTTCGCCGGTGGCCGCAGCCAGCTTCGTCACCATCTGCTTGAGCGTGTTGTGCTCGGCTGGCAGCAGCGGACGCTCGGTTGCCGGGCGCACCTGAGGCTGCGGGATAGACAGCTCGTTGTTCTGCAGCAGGGTCAGCACGGTTTTGAGCTGATCGGGCGTCAGCTGGCCCAGTGCGGTCTGACCATACTGCTGGCGAATAAAATCGCTCACCGCCTGCCGGTTATTGCCCTGGCCCAGCAGCTCGGTCAGCTGAGCGATAATCTGGCGCGTGGTGTGGTTCTGCTGCGCGGTATTAATACGCTGGTTCAGGTTTTGCTCGGCCGCAGGGAAATGGCGCGACTGCAGCGGTGCGTCGTTCCTCACGCCTAAATCATGCTTTACCCCGGCCCAGACTTCCGCGTTTTGCTGTGAAGTCAGCGCAATCAGGCGCGTGATCAGTCGCTCCAGCACGGTGCGCTGTTGCGTGGATAGCGGTTGTTCACCGGCAACGTTTGGCGTGACGGGGCCTTCACCCGGAGGGCGTGGCGGCGTACCTGAAATGGGCTGCATCGTCAAAAATCCTTAAAGTCAAAACTCAGCGTAAACCAGGCATACATATATGCCTGGCGGCCAGATTATGGCACACTTGGCAGGTTTTCTTCCTCTCAAACAGGTACTCAGACGTGAAAATCCTCGTTGATGAAAATATGCCTTACGCCCGTGAGCTGTTTAGCCGCCTGGGTAACGTTAAGGCTGTCCCTGGTCGCCCGATCCCGGTCAACGAACTGGATGACGCAGACGCGCTGATGGTGCGCTCGGTGACTAAAGTAAATGAGGCGTTGCTCGCCGGTAAAGCGATTAAGTTTGTCGGAACCGCAACGGCAGGGACCGATCATGTGGATGATAAATGGCTGAAGCAGGCCGGAATCGGTTTTTCCGCCGCGCCGGGCTGTAACGCCATCGCCGTTGTGGAATACGTCTTCTCCTCCCTGCTGATGCTGGCCGAGCGCGACGGGTTTGCGCTTAAGGACCGCACCGTGGGGATTGTCGGGGTGGGTAACGTCGGCGGGCGCCTGCAAAAGCGCCTTGAAGCGTTAGGGATCCGCACGCTGCTGTGCGATCCGCCGCGTAAAGACAACGGCGATGACGGGGATTTCCGCTCGCTGGATGAGCTGGTTGAACAGTGTGACGTGCTGACTTTCCACACGCCGCTGTTTAAAGAGGGGCCGTATAAGTCGCTGCATCTTGCTGACGAGGCGCTGATCCGTCGTCTGAAGGCTGGCACTATTCTGATAAATGCCTGTCGTGGTCCGGTCGTCGATAACGCCGCGCTGCTGACATGCCTGAACGAAGGTCAAGACCTCAGCGTGGTGCTGGACGTCTGGGAGCCGGAGCCGGATCTCAGCGTTGAGCTGCTTAACAAGGTGGATGTGGGCACGGCGCACATCGCCGGTTATACCCTGGAAGGCAAAGCACGCGGTACCACGCAGGTCTTCGAAGCCTACAGCGCCTTTATTGGCCATCCGCAGCAGGTAGCGCTGGATACCTTACTCCCCGCGCCTGAATTTGGCCGCATTACCCTGCACGGCCCGCTCGATCAGGCAACGCTGAAAAGGCTGGTGCATTTGGTGTATGATGTGCGCCGCGATGATGCGCTGCTGCGTAAAGTGGCGGGGATCCCGGGTGAGTTTGATAAGCTGCGCAAGAACTACGTTGAGCGCCGCGAGTGGTCTTCCCTGTATGTAATGTGCGACGACGCGTCGGCGGCGACGCTGCTGCATAAGCTGGGATTTAACGCCGTTCATCACCCGGCGCATTAATGTCTTCTTAATGCTCCCTGTCGGATACTCCGACAGGGACGCTTTTTTATTTCTGGAGTAAACCACCATGTCTGAAGGCTGGAACATTGCCATTTTAGGTGCCACGGGTGCCGTGGGCGAAGCCCTGCTCGAAACCCTTGCTGAGCGTCAGTTCCCGGTGGGCGATATCTATGCGCTGGCCCGTACCGACAGCGCAGGTGAGCATCTGCGTTTTAACGGTAAATCCGTCATGGTTCAGGACGCGGCCGCGTTCGACTGGACGCAGGCGCAGCTGGCGTTTTTCGCCGCGGGCGCTGAAGCGACGGCTGCGTACGTTGAAGAGGCGACCAACGCTGGCTGCCTGGTGATCGACCTGAGCGGTCTGTTCTCAATGGAGCCGGATGTGCCGCTGGTGGTGCCGGACGTGAACCCGTTTGTGCTGGCTGACTACCGCAACCGTAACGTTATTGCGGTTCCGAACAGCCTCACCAGCCAGCTGCTGACCGCGCTGAAACCGCTGATCGACGACGGCGGCCTGTCGCGCATTTCCGTCACCAGCCTGCTGTCCGCGTCCGCGAACGGCAAAAAGGCCGTTGACGCGCTGGCCGGGCAGAGCGCGAAGCTGCTGAACGGTATCCCGATTGACGAAGATGATTTCTTTGGCCGCCAGCTGGCGTTCAACATGCTGCCGCTGCTGCCGGACCGCGAGGGCTCCGTGCGCGAAGAGCGTCGTATCGTCGATGAAGTGCGCAAAATTCTGCAGGACGATGGCCTGATGATCTCCGCGAACGTCGTGCAGTCCCCGGTCTTCTACGGCCATGCGCAGATGGTCGGCTTTGAAGCCCTCCGTCCGCTGGCGGCAGAAGAGGCGCGCGACGCGTTTGGCCGCGGTGAAGACATCGTGCTCTCTGAAGAGAGCGAGTTCCCGACCCAGGTTGGCGATGCCACCGGTAGCGCGCATCTTTCCGTTGGCTGCGTGCGTAACGATTACGGCATGCCGGAGCAGGTTCAGTTCTGGTCCGTTGCTGATAACGTTCGCTTCGGCGGCGCGCTGATGGCGGTCAAAATCGCTGAAAAACTGGTGCAGGAGTATCTGTACTGATGTCAGACGTGGAACAAAAGCCGGTCCATAGAATTGCCCTCGGAATTGAGTACGATGGCAGTAAATATTATGGCTGGCAGCGTCAGAACGAGGTGCGCAGTGTCCAGGAGAAGCTGGAAAAAGCGCTCTCTCAGGTGGCAAACGAGCCGATTAACGTCCTGTGCGCGGGCCGTACGGACGCGGGTGTTCACGGTACGGGGCAGGTGGTTCACTTTGAAACCACCGCCGTGCGTAAGGATGCCGCCTGGACGCTGGGTGTAAATGCGAATTTGCCTGGTGACATTGCGGTGCGTTGGGTAAAAGCTGTGCCGGATGATTTTCATGCGCGCTTTAGCGCCACGGCGCGTCGCTACCGTTATGTCATCTACAACCAGCGCCTGCGTCCTGCAGTGTTAAGCCAGGGCGTCACGCATTTTTATGAACCGCTTGATGCAGAACGTATGCATCGCGCGGCGCAGTGTTTGATTGGTGAAAATGACTTTACGTCGTTTCGTGCGGTGCAGTGTCAGTCCCGCACGCCGTGGCGCAACGTCATGCACATAAACGTCAGCCGCTTTGGCGCGTATGTGGTGGTGGATATCAAAGCCAATGCCTTTGTACATCATATGGTTCGGAATATTGTAGGCAGCCTGATGGAAGTGGGTGCCGGACACCAGCCGGAGAGCTGGATTGCAGACCTGCTGGCAGCGAAGGACAGAACGCTTGCGGCAGCCACGGCGAAAGCGGAAGGATTGTATCTGGTCTCAGTAGACTATCCGGATCGATTTGACCTGCCGAAACCGCCAATGGGCCCGCTATTTTTAGCGGACTAAACAAAGGTGCAATTAGGGCTTAGACAATATGGACGTAATACGTTTTCTGATTGATTTCATTCTGCATATTGATGTTCACCTGGCAGAGCTGGTCGCGCAGTATGGCGTCTGGGTTTACGCCATTCTGTTCCTCATTCTGTTTTGTGAAACCGGACTGGTCGTTACCCCATTCCTGCCAGGGGATTCACTGCTGTTCGTTGCCGGGGCGCTCTCGGCGTTGCCCACTAACGATCTGAACGTGCATCTTATGGTTGTGCTGATGGTGATTGCCGCGATTGTCGGTGATGCGGTCAACTATACGATTGGACGGGTGTTCGGTGAGCGGCTTTTCAGCAATCCTGATTCGAAAATTTTCCGTCGCAGCTATTTAGACAAAACCCATGCGTTTTATGAACGCCATGGCGGGAAAACCATTATCCTTGCGCGTTTTGTGCCTATTGTGCGTACATTTGCACCGTTTGTGGCGGGAATGGGGCATATGTCCTATCGTCATTTTGCGGCATACAACGTGGTTGGCGCGCTGCTGTGGGTACTGCTGTTTACCTACGCAGGCTATCTGTTTGGCGATCTCCCGGTGGTGCAGGAAAACCTTAAGTTACTGATTGTAGCGATTATTGTGCTTTCCGTACTGCCTGGCGTTATCGAAATCATTCGTCACAAACGTGCGGCGGCAAAACAAGCTAAGTAAATGCACGCTGGCGGTTCGACCACTTTTTTATCCAAAGTTTCGGGCTGTTATGTTTTAATGTGCAACATTCATGGTCTGTTGGAGGCAAAAATGGCATTATTCGCCTCTTATAGCAAAACTGGCATACGACCAGGTTCAGGCAGAAAGGTTATCAATGAGCTGGATTGAACGAATTAAAAGCAACATTACCCCAACGCGCAAAGCGAGCATTCCTGAAGGGGTATGGACGAAGTGTGATAGCTGCGGTCAGGTTCTGTATCGCGCAGAGCTGGAGCGCAACCTTGAGGTGTGTCCAAAGTGCGACCACCATATGCGTATGTCGGCGCGCAACCGCCTGCATAGCCTGCTGGACGAAGGCTCTCTGGTAGAGCTGGGTAGCGAACTTGAGCCAAAAGACGTGCTGAAGTTCCGCGATTCCAAAAAATACAAAGATCGTCTGGCCTCTGCACAGAAAGAGACCGGCGAGAAAGACGCGCTGGTCGTTATGAAAGGCACCCTGCATGGGATGCCGGCTGTTGCCGCTGCGTTTGAGTTCTCCTTTATGGGCGGCTCGATGGGCTCCGTGGTCGGTGCGCGCTTCGTGCGTGCCGTTGAGCAGGCGCTGGAAGACAACTGTCCGCTGATCTGCTTCTCTGCCTCCGGCGGTGCGCGTATGCAGGAAGCGCTGATGTCGCTGATGCAGATGGCGAAAACCTCTGCTGCGCTGGCGAAGATGCAGGAGCGCGGTCTGCCGTACATCTCCGTGCTGACCGACCCAACCATGGGCGGCGTCTCCGCGAGCTTCGCGATGCTGGGCGATCTGAACATCGCTGAGCCAAAAGCGCTGATCGGCTTTGCCGGTCCTCGCGTTATCGAGCAAACCGTTCGTGAAAAACTGCCGCCGGGCTTCCAGCGCAGTGAGTTCCTCATTGAGAAAGGCGCTATCGATATGATCGTCCGCCGTCCGGAAATGCGCCTGAAGCTGGCGAGTATCCTGGCGAAGCTGATGAATCTGCCAGCGCCGAACCCGGATGAGCCGCGCGAAGGCGTGGTGGTACCGGATCAGGAACCCGAGGCCTGATAACTGAAAAGGGCAGGGCCGGTTGGCGCTGCCCTTTTGCTTTCTAATCTGTTAATGACAACCGGGCATTATGGAAAATAAAAGCATTCCCCAAGCCACGTCGCCCCTGGCCGCGTGGCTTTCTTATCTGGAAAACCTGCACAGTAAAACCATCGATATGGGGCTTGAGCGCGTAAGCCAGGTCGCCGCGCGTCTTGATGTGCTCAAACCGGCACCTTTCGTGTTCACCGTCGCGGGTACCAACGGTAAAGGCACGACCTGCCGCACGCTGGAATCTGTCCTGATGGCCGCGGGTTACAAAGTTGGCGTGTACAGCTCTCCACACCTGGTCCGCTACACCGAGCGCGTTCGCGTGCAGAACAGCGAGCTGCCGGAATCGGCGCATACGGCGTCGTTCGCGGAAATTGAAGCCGCACGCGGTGAGATCTCATTAACCTATTTTGAATACGGCACCCTGTCGGCGCTGTGGCTGTTCAAACAGGCGCAGCTGGATGTCGTGATCCTTGAGGTCGGCCTCGGCGGACGTCTTGATGCGACCAATATGGTGGATGCGGACGTGGCGGTGGTCACCAGCATCGCGCTGGACCATATCGACTGGCTGGGACCGGATCGTGAAAGCATTGGCCGCGAGAAGGCAGGTATTTTCCGGGCGAATAAACCCGCCGTGGTCGGCGAGCCGGACATGCCGTACACCATTGCTGACGTGGCAAACGAGAAGGGCGCGCGTCTGCTGCGCCGCGGTGTTGACTGGCAGTATGAGGTTCAGGATAACGGCTGGCGCTTCAGCGATGGGCAGGGCGCGCTGGACAACCTGCCGCTGCCGCAGGTGCCGCAGCCGAACGCGGCAACCGCGCTGGCGGCACTGCGCGCCAGCGGCCTCGTGGTCAGCGAGCGGGCGATCCGCGACGGTATTCAGAGCGCAATTCTGCCCGGGCGTTTCCAGATTGTCAGCGAGTCACCGCGCCTGATTCTGGACGTGGCGCATAACCCGCATGCGGCGGCGTATCTCGCGGGACGTCTCAAATCGTTACCAAAAACCGGGCGCGTGCTGGCGGTTATCGGTATGCTTCATGATAAAGATATCGGCGGGACGCTGGCCTGCATGGAGACTGTGGTCGATAGCTGGTATTGTGCTCCTCTGGAGGGGCCGCGCGGCGCGACGGCTGAGCAGCTGATGGAACATCTCGGCAAAGGCGCAATCTATAGTAGCGTGGCTCAGGCCTGGCATGCCGCGATGGCGGATGCTAAACCAGAAGATACCGTGCTGGTGTGTGGTTCATTCCACACGGTGGCACATGTCATGGAAGTGATGGACGCGGGGAGAACCGGTGGCGAGTAAGTTTCAGAACCGTTTAACAGGAACCATTGTGCTGGTCGCGCTCGGGGTGATTATTCTCCCGGGTCTGCTCGACGGGCAGAAAAAGCATTATCAGGACGAGTTTGCCGCTATTCCGCTGGTGCCGAAACCGGGTGACCGCGATGAGCCGGATATGCTGCCTGCGGCGACGCAGGCGCTGCCTGCCCAGCCGCCGGAAGGTGCGGCGGAAGAGGTGCGTGCAGGCGATGCCGCCGCACCGTCGCTCGATCCGTCACGCCTGGCGGCAGCGAGCAGCAGCGATATCGATCCGGTGCCGGTAGAGCAGCCTAAACCTGTTGAAAAACCGAAGCCGGTTGAGAAGCCGCAGCCGCAGCCGAAACCGCAGCGGGATAAAGCCGCAGAGCAGCTGGCTGCCGCGTCAGAAACCCCGCCGCCGGCAAAACAAGACGCGACACCGACCGGAAAAGCGTACGTTGTGCAGCTCGGCGCGCTGAAAAATGCCGATAAGGTCAACGAGGTCGTGAGCAAACTGCGCAGTGCGGGATATCGTGTTTACACTTCACCTTCCACGCCGGTGCAGGGTAAAATTACCCGCATTCTCGTGGGGCCAGAAGCGTCCAAAGATAAGCTTAAAGGTTCGCTCGGTGAGCTGAAGCAGATCTCCGGCCTGAGCGGTGTGGTGATGGGCTACAGCGCGAACTGATAAGATCTACCCCTCACCCTAACCCTCTCCCCAGAGGGGCGAGGGGATGGTTTGCTCCCTCTCCCTTGAGGGAGAGGGCTGGGGTGAGGGGGAATGGCAGACGTCCAAAGAGACGTAATGAGCCAACGGCGTTGAACATTTTTTCAGCGCCTTTTTTATTTACGCGCGGGAAGGAAATCCCTACGCAAACGTTTTCTTTTTCTGTTAGAATTCGCCCCGAACTGGATGACAGGGCGTTAAATCGTGGGACACATATGGTCTGGATTGATTACGCCATCATTGCGGTGATTGGTTTTTCCTGTCTGGTTAGCCTGATCCGTGGCTTTGTTCGTGAAGCGTTATCGCTGGTAACCTGGGGTTGTGCTTTCTTTGTTGCCAGTCATTACTACACTTACCTGTCTGTCTGGTTCACGGGCTTTGAAGATGAACTGGTCCGAAACGGAATTGCCATCGCGGTGCTGTTTATCGCAACGCTGATTGTCGGCGCTATCGTGAATTACGTGATAGGTCAGCTGGTCGAGAAAACCGGTCTGTCAGGAACGGACAGGGTGCTCGGGATCTGTTTCGGGGCGTTACGAGGCGTGCTGATTGTGGCCGCGATCCTGTTCTTCCTGGATACCTTCACCGGGTTCTCCAAAAGCGAAGACTGGCAGAAATCGCAGCTCATTCCAGAATTCAGCTTCATCATCAGATGGTTCTTTGACTATCTGCAAAGCTCGTCGAGTTTTTTGCCCAGGGCATAAACCCTGAGATGTGGCTTAACGAGGAAAAGACGAATGTGCGGTATTGTCGGTATCGCCGGTTTCATGCCGGTAAACCAGTCGATTTATGACGCGTTAACGGTGCTTCAGCACCGTGGGCAGGATGCTGCGGGTATCATCACCATTGATGCAAACAACTGCTTCCGTTTACGCAAGGCGAATGGCCTGGTAAACGATGTGTTTGAAGCCCGCCATATGCAGCGTCTGCAAGGTAATATGGGGATCGGTCACGTTCGTTATCCTACTGCTGGCAGTTCCAGCGCCTCCGAGGCACAGCCTTTCTACGTCAACTCACCGTATGGCATCACCCTTGCTCATAACGGCAACCTGACCAACGCGCATGAGCTGCGTAAAAAGCTGTTCGAAGAGAAACGTCGCCACATTAACACCACCTCTGATTCTGAAATCCTGCTCAATGTGTTCGCCAGCGAGCTGGATAACTTCCGTCATTACCCGCTGGAAGCAGACAACATCTTTGCTGCGATTGCCGCGACCAACCGCCAGATCCGCGGCGCGTACGCCTGCGTGGCGATGATCATTGGTCACGGCATGGTTGCCTTCCGCGATCCAAACGGCATTCGTCCCCTGGTGCTCGGCAAGCGCGACCTTGGCGATGGCCGTACCGAATATATGGTTGCCTCTGAGAGCGTGGCGCTGGATACCCTGGGCTTTGAGTTCCTGCGTGACGTTGCGCCGGGCGAAGCGGTCTATATCACCGAGAAGGGCCAGCTGTTTACCCGCCAGTGTGCCGATAACCCGGTCAGCAACCCGTGCCTGTTTGAATACGTTTACTTCGCCCGCCC
>NZ_QFXN01000227.1:0-42609 GCF_003144775.1 Enterobacter sp. CGMCC 5087
CCCGCCCGGATTCCTTCATCGATAAGATTTCCGTCTACAGCGCGCGCGTGAACATGGGTACCAAGCTGGGCGAGAAGATTGCCCGCGAGTGGGACGATCTCGACATCGACGTGGTTATTCCTATCCCGGAAACCTCCTGCGATATAGCGCTGGAGATCGCCCGCATTCTGGACAAGCCATACCGTCAGGGCTTCGTGAAGAACCGCTACGTTGGCCGCACCTTTATCATGCCGGGCCAGCACCTGCGCCGTAAGTCAGTGCGCCGCAAGCTGAACGCCAACCGCGCGGAATTCCGCGACAAGAACGTTCTGCTGGTGGATGACTCCATCGTTCGCGGCACCACCTCTGAGCAGATTATCGAGATGGCGCGCGAAGCGGGTGCGAAGAAAGTTTACCTGGCCTCTGCCGCGCCGGAGATTCGCTTCCCGAACGTGTACGGCATCGATATGCCAACCGCCAACGAGCTGATCGCTCACGGGCGTGAAGTGGATGAAATTCGCCAGATCATCGGTGCCGACGGCCTGATTTTCCAGGATCTGAACGATCTCATCGACGCGGTGCGTGCCGAGAACCCGGAAATCCAGCAGTTTGAATGTTCCGTGTTCAACGGTATTTACGTGACCAAAGACGTTGACCAGCAGTACCTCGACTATCTTGATTCGCTGCGCAACGACGATGCGAAAGCCGTTCAGCTGCAGAACGATCTCGAAAGCTTAGAGATGCACAACGAAGGTTGATGCTCCGGCAAGTGAGGGCTTATGCCCTCACTTGCAACTCCCCGCAAAATCCTGCACAGTCTGCCCTGAAATCAGTAAGGGCGAAAATCATGAAACGACTCATTGTTGGGCTCAGCGGCGCCAGCGGCGCGATTTACGGCGTACGTCTGTTACAGGTTCTGCGTAACGTGGCGGAAGTCGAGACCCATCTGGTGATGAGCCAGGCGGCGCGGCAGACCCTCTCTCTGGAAACCGATCTCTCCCTGCGCGATGTTCAGGCACAGGCGGACGTGGTCCACGATGCCCGTGATATCGCCGCCAGCATCTCCTCAGGCTCGTTTAAAACGGCCGGCATGGTTATCCTGCCCTGTTCAATTAAAACGCTCTCCGGCATTGTGAACAGCTATACCGACACCCTGGTGACGCGCGCGGCGGATGTGGTGCTGAAGGAGCGTCGTCCTCTTGTGCTCTGCGTGCGGGAAACGCCGCTGCATCTCGGTCATCTGCGTTTAATGACCCAGGCCGCCGAACTTGGGGCCATCATCATGCCGCCGGTTCCAGCGTTTTATCATCGCCCGACCTCGCTGGATGACGTGATTAATCAGACCGTTAACCGCGTGCTGGATCAGTTTGACATCGACCTGCCCGAAGATCTCTTCACCCGCTGGCAAGGGGCCTGATTCTGTGCACAAACAGAGTGCATGAAAAGAGACATTGCCCTGTTTCAGGGCAATTATGCAACGGCGATCATATCCTCGACATTTAATTCGTTTTTTCCCTTTTTCTCTTTCCGGTTCGTTCGGCAGACCTGCTATCTTTCACCATTAAGGCAATATCGCAACGTTTTATTAACATATTTAACGTCGAAGTTTTGACCAGACGGCAATGTGGCATAAGACCTGCAAGATGAAGCCTGCAACACAACACACAACACAATACATAATAAAATCACGGTACTTGAGGGTAAATGTATGAAGAAGACGGTTCTGGCTCTGTCTTTGCTCGTGGGGTTAAGTGCGGCGGCAGGTAGCTACGCAGCGCTTCCACAGACGGTTCGTATCGGTACAGACGCAACCTACGCGCCATTCTCTTCCAAGGATGCGAAAGGCGATTTCGTGGGGTTTGATATCGATCTGGGAAATGAAATGTGCAAACGCATTGCGGTGAAATGCACATGGGTGGGCAGCGACTTTGACGCGTTAATCCCGTCGCTGAAAGCCAAGAAAATCGACGCCATTATCTCTTCTCTCTCCATCACCGAAAAACGCCAGCAGGAGATTGCCTTCTCTGACAAGCTCTACGCCGCGGATTCTCGTCTGATTGCCGCGAAAGGTTCCCCGATTAAGCCAACCATCGATTCGCTGAAGGGCAAACACGTCGGCGTACTTCAGGGATCGACGCAGGAAGGTTATGCCAATGCTAACTGGCGTGAGAAGGGCGTAGACGTGGTGGCTTACCAGAACCAGGATCTGATTTACTCTGACCTGGCCGCAGGCCGTCTGGATGCGGCATTCCAGGATGAAGTCGCCGCGAGCGAAGGCTTCCTGAAACAGCCTGCGGGTAAAGATTATGCGTTTGCGGGCCCGTCGGTAAAAGACAAAAAATACTTTGGTGACGGCACAGGTATTGGCCTGCGCAAGGATGATACCGAGCTGAAAGCCGCCTTCGACAAAGCCTTTGCAGAGCTGCGTAAAGACGGGACTTACGACAAACTGGCGAAGAAATACTTCGACTTCAACGTATACGGTGAATAATACCTGGCGCTAACGCACCGCAAAGGTGCGTTGCGGGAGCGGTTGATCCAATGCGGTGCATTTGTTGCACCGTATTGGATCGCCTTGTGCATACTTACGCATTTATAATGCAAAAATTCCCGCCTGAAGGGCATTAGTCTTTGCCTGACAGAGGGGATTGATGGCACATTAGCACCACCCCGTCGTCGTAAAAATCCCGTATGAAGACAGTTTGTTGAGGACAAATATGAAAAAACTCGTGTTGTCACTATCTCTGGTGCTGGCCTTTTCCAGTGCCACCGCGGCATTCGCAGCCATTCCGCAGAAAATTCGGATTGGTACCGATCCAACCTATGCGCCTTTCGAATCGAAGAATTCAAAGGGTGAACTGGTCGGTTTTGACATCGATCTGGCCAATGAGCTGTGCAAACGCATCAAAGCACAGTGTACCTACGTTGAGAACCCGCTGGATGCGCTGATCCCGTCCCTGAAAGCGAAAAAAATCGACGTAATCATGTCCTCGCTCTCCATCACCGAAAAACGCCAGCAGGAGATTGCCTTCACCGACAAACTCTACGCGGCCGATTCTCGTCTGGTGGTGGCTAAAGATTCTGACATTCAGCCAACGCTGGAGTCGCTGAAAGGCAAACGCGTCGGCGTGCTGCAGGGCACCACACAGGAAACCTACGGCAACGAACACTGGGCGCCGAAGGGGATTGAAATCGTCTCCTATCAGGGCCAGGAAAATATCTACGCTGACCTGACGGCAGGCCGAATTGATGCGGCATTCCAGGATGAAGTCGCGGCGAGCGAAGGCTTCCTGAAAACGCCGGTGGGTAAAGATTACAAGTTTGGCGGCCCGTCTATTAAGGACGTGAAGTTGTTTGGTGTGGGCACCGGTATGGGCCTGCGCAAAGAAGACAACGAGCTGCGTGAGGCGCTGAACAAAGCGTTTGCTGAAATGCGCGCTGACGGCACCTACGACAAGCTGGCGAAAAAGTACTTTGATTTTAATGTTTACGGCGGCTAATCGCCCCGTCAAATAACGTGCGGCCCCTCCCGCTGTGGGAGGGGAAAAGACACGGTTCCACCACTCACGATACGACAGGGCTCGCGGTATGCTGTACGGATTTTCTGGCGTTATTTTACAGGGCGCGCTTGTCACCCTTGAGCTGGCTATCAGCTCCGTGGTGCTGGCGGTGCTGATAGGTCTGGCGGGCGCAGGGGCGAAGCTTTCGGCTAACAAACCGCTGGCGCTCATATTTGAAGGCTACACCACGATTATTCGCGGCGTTCCCGATCTGGTGCTGATGCTGCTTATCTTTTACGGTCTGCAGATTGCGCTGAACAGCGTAACGGACGCGATGGGCATGGGACAAATTGATATCGACCCGATGGTGGCCGGTATTATTACCCTCGGTTTTATCTACGGTGCCTACTTCACCGAAACCTTCCGTGGTGCCTACATGGCCGTGCCGAAAGGCCACATTGAGGCGGCAACCGCATTTGGTTTTACCTCTTCACAAACGTTTCGTCGGATTATGTTCCCGGCCATGATGCGTTATGCGCTCCCGGGCATCGGCAACAACTGGCAGGTTATCCTCAAAGCGACAGCGCTGGTCTCGCTGCTCGGTCTGGAAGACGTCGTAAAAGCGACTCAGCTGGCGGGCAAGAGCACCTGGGAGCCGTTCTACTTTGCGGTGGTCTGCGGCGTGATTTATCTGGTCTTTACGACCGTCTCCAATGGTGTGCTGCTTCTGCTCGAGCGTCGCTACTCCGTGGGTGTGAAGAGGGCTGACCTGTGATTGAGATTATTCAGGAATACTGGAAATCGCTGCTGTGGACGGACGGCTACCGCTTTACCGGCGTGGCGATTACGCTCTGGCTGCTGATCTCCTCCGTGGTGATGGGCGGCGTTCTGGCGGTGTTTCTTGCCATCGGCCGCGTATCGAACAATAAATTTATCCAGTTCCCGATCTGGCTGTTTACCTACGTGTTTCGCGGTACGCCGCTGTACGTGCAGCTGCTGGTGTTCTATTCGGGGATGTACACGCTTGAGATCGTAAAAGGCACTGAGATGCTGAATGCGTTCTTCCGCAGCGGCCTGAACTGTACGGTGCTGGCATTGACGCTCAACACCTGCGCCTACACCACCGAGATTTTCGCCGGGGCAATTCGCTCTGTCCCTTACGGTGAGATTGAAGCGGCGCGCGCGTACGGCTTTTCCTCAGTGAAGCTTTATCGCTGCATTATTCTGCCGTCGGCGCTGCGTATCGCGTTACCGGCGTACAGTAACGAAGTGATTTTGATGCTGCACTCTACCGCGCTCGCCTTTACCGCGACGGTGCCGGATCTGCTCAAAATCGCGCGCGATATTAACTCCGCGACCTATCAGCCGTTTACCGCGTTTGGCATTGCGGCGGTGCTTTATTTAATTATCTCTTAT
This sequence comes from Enterobacter sp. CGMCC 5087, assembly GCF_003144775.1. Lineage (NCBI taxonomy): Bacteria > Pseudomonadati > Pseudomonadota > Gammaproteobacteria > Enterobacterales > Enterobacteriaceae > Enterobacter > Enterobacter sp. CGMCC 5087. Next base: position 4,896 of record NZ_QFXN01000227.1, read on the forward strand.
GTTCTGATTAGCCTGTTCCGTAAGGCTGAAAAACGCTGGTTGCAGCATATAAAACCTTCTTCGACGCACTGAGAAAGATGATGGCTGAGAACAAATTAAACGTTATTGATTTGCACAAACGCTACGGCGAACATGAAGTGCTGAAAGGGGTGTCGCTGCAGGCTAACGCAGGCGATGTAATCAGTATCATCGGCTCATCCGGCTCGGGTAAAAGTACCTTCCTGCGCTGCATTAACTTCCTCGAAAAGCCGAGCGAAGGCTCGATTGTGGTGAGCGGGCAGAATATTAACCTGGTCCGTGACAAAGACGGCCAGCTGAAGGTCGCGGATAAACACCAGCTGCGCCTGCTGCGTACGCGCCTGACGATGGTGTTCCAGCACTTCAACCTCTGGAGCCACATGACGGTGCTGGAGAACGTGATGGAAGCGCCGATCCAGGTGCTGGGTCTGAGCAAGCAGGAAGCCCGCGAGCGTGCGGTGAAATACCTGGCGAAAGTGGGTATCGACGAGCGCCAGCAGATGAAATACCCGGTGCATCTCTCCGGCGGTCAGCAGCAGCGTGTCTCTATCGCGCGCGCGCTGGCGATGGAGCCCGAAGTGCTGCTGTTTGACGAACCGACTTCCGCGCTGGACCCTGAACTCGTCGGCGAAGTGCTGCGCATCATGCAGAAGCTGGCCGAAGAGGGCAAAACGATGGTGGTGGTGACGCACGAGATGGGCTTCGCCCGTAACGTCTCGAACCACGTTATCTTCCTGCATCAGGGGAAAATTGAAGAGCAGGGCCACCCGGACGAGGTGCTGGCGAACCCGCAAAGCCCGCGCCTGCAGCAGTTCCTCAAAGGATCTCTGAAGTAAAGAGGGCATCAGCCCGCAGTGCAGCCCAATCGCCCGGTGGCGCTTCGCTTACCGAGCCTGCGGGCTGGATGTTCTCCCTCTCCCTGTGGGAGAGGGGCGGGGTGAGGGTATCAGACCGCACCGCACTCCAGTCGATACACCCAGTCGTCATAGCGCACGCCGTCAATTTCATACGCCTTTTCCAGCACCTGCGTACGCACAAACCCTGCTTTCTCCAGCACGCGCACCGAACCGCCGTTGTCCGCCAGGACGTACGCGTTAATCGCCTTTACGCCGGTCTGGTTGAACGCATAATCACACACCGCGCGCAGCGCCTCGCTGGCAATCCCTTTTCCCTGCGCGGCAGGCACAACCGTATAGCCGATATCCGCCTCTTCACGATTCTCTGCGCTGATTTGCAGGCCGATATCGCCCAGCGGCGTATCATCATCCCGGGCGCGAATAACAAACACATGAGCAGCAGCGAGTCGCGCGGCAAACACGCGTCGGGTCTCTTTTTCCGGGGCGATGGCGGCCATATAGCGCATGATGGCGCGATCTTCACGCAGCGAGCGGAAGAACGCCCAGTCAGAGGGTTCGAAAGGGGTGAGGTAAAGCCGGGGTGTGGTGATGGTTGCCATTGTTACGCCATATCTTCGGAACACGGCCTGTCACTGTACCATATTCACCCCACCACATCCCCCAGCGCCTCTTCTAATTCATACCAGCGGAACACAAACCCGGCCGCTTCCAGTCGTTTTGGCAGCGCTCTCTGTCCGCCTAATACCAGAACAGACGCTTCACCCATCAGCAGACGAATGACCGTGGCAGGCACGCGCAAAATTGCCGGACGGTGCAGGGCATGCCCCAGTGCGTGAGCAAACTGTTCATTACGCACCGGATATGGTGCAACCATATTGAACGGCCCGCGCAGATCGTTATCCAGCAGCCAGAGAATCCCGTTGACCATATCGTCGATATGGATCCAGGCCATATACTGACGGCCATTACCAATGGGGCCGCCGAGTCCGAGCCTGAAAGGGGGAAGCATCTTCGCCAGGATGCCGCCTTTCGGCGCCAGAACGACACCGGTCCGCAGCAGGCAGACGCGGGTTCTATCGCTTTGCGCCGCACTGGCGATACGCTCCCACTGGGCGCAGAGTTTGTGGGTAAACTCGTTATGGGGCGGCTCTTCCTCGGTCACCACCACCTCGCCAAGATCGCCGTAATAACCCACTGCGGAACCCGAAATCAGCACGGAAGGCGGCGTGTGGCTGTTGCGGATCAGCTCGACCAGCTTTTCGGTGATGTTCCACCGGCTGCTGCATAACAGCTGTTTTTGCTCTTCCGTCCAGCGTTTATCGGCGATGGGTTCACCCGCGAGGTTAATGACGGCGTCGAAGCCGTCCAGATTTTGCTGATCGGCCAGATTTTTCCAGATATCGACACCCGCCCCCAGCACCTGACGCGCTTTCTCCGGGCTGCGCGTGACCACGGTAATGTCGTGATGCAAGGCCTGCAGACGCGCAATGAGGTGACGACCAATCAGGCCTGTACCGCCGGTCAGCAAAATCTTCATACAACCTCCAGGTTTACGCCTGGCGCCGCCAGCTTAACGTCATGGAGACGGAATCGGCGTAGCGCAGGGCGTGAAGTTTATCGATCTCAACTTCAGCATAAGTGACCCAGTGATGTTCGCGTGCGATATCGAGCACATCCTGAGTTAATTTTTCCAGCAGAGAGAAGCGGTTATTCTCCACGTACTGAATGATGTTTTTGGTTATTGTGCGGTAGTTCAGCGCGTCGTTGATGTCTTCGCTGGCCCGCGCTTTGTCTGCGGGATAGTGAATTACCACGTTAATGACAATATCCTGACGGTTGGCGATCTCTTCCTCTTTGATACCGATGAAGGTACGCAGGCGTAAATTTTTTATGCGAATAATGGCGTCTGGCTGTGACATTGCAGGTCTTCTCCGTGTCAGTATTTCACGCTCATCATACATGAGAGGCTCGCGGGTACCCAGCCTCATAGAGGGTTAAATCTGCTGGATTTTTTGCATCGCCCGCTCGGTGGCCGGGCGGGTCCGAATGCGCTCAAACCAGTTATTCACCGCCGGGTAAGCGGCCAGGTCAATTCGGTGTTTTTCATGCGTATTCACCCACGGCCAGCAGGCGATATCGGCAATACTGTAATGATCGCCCCCGAGCCACGGCGTTTTCTTCAGCCGACGGTTCAGAACGTCATAGAGCCGTTGAGTCTCAACCTGATAGCGTTCTATCGCGTAAGGAATAGGCTGCGGGGCGTAAGCGGTAAAATGATGATTTTGTCCCAGCATGGGCCCCAGCCCGCTTGCCTGCCAGAAGAGCCACTGCAGGGTATGGTGACGCTCGCGCAGTTCGCCGCTCAGCAGTTTGCCGGTTTTCTCCGCCAGGTAGAGCAAAATTTCACCGGATTCAAACAGGCTCAGCGGCCTGCCCCCGTCGGCCGGCTGGTTATCAATAATGGCCGGGATTTTATTATTCGGCGAGATAGCCAGAAAGAGAGGGCTGAACTGTTCGCCTTTGCTGATATCCACGCGAATGATCCTGTAATCCAGTTCGGCTTCTTCAAGAAAGAGGGTGATCTTATGGCCGTTTGGGGTAGGGGCGTAATAAAGGTCGATCATTCTCAACTCCTGTCCATGCGAATAGTGGTGCCATGACAAATGAGTATAGGTGGTTGTTGTAAATCGTGAGTTTTCATCAAGTGACAGCGAGGCAAAGAGATTATATGTTGAGTAAAAACCCGATCAGCCGATGAGGATGTTATGAACCAGCCCGTAATCACGTTGTGGTCCGATGCGAATTTCTTTTCTCCCTATGTAATGAGCGTATACGTTGCGCTGGCCGAAAAAGGACTCACTTTTACGCTGAAGACCGTTGATCTCGACGGCGGTGAACATCTCAAGCCACAGTGGCAGGGTTACGACCTGACCCGACGCGTGCCGGTGCTGGAGATTGACGGTTTTGCCCTGAGCGAGTCGTCGGCGATTGATGAATATCTGGAAGATAGGTTCGCGCCGCCCGAGTGGGAGCGCATCTATCCTCACGACCTGCAAAAACGCGCGCGGGCGCGGCAGATCCAGGCGTGGCTGCGAAGCGATCTGGTGCCAATTCGCGTAGAACGCTCAACGGACGTCGTGTTCGCCGGGGTGAAAAAGCCAGCGCTCAGCGCAGAAGGCACCGAAAGCGCGCAAAAACTCATTGAAACCGCCACCTCGCTCCTCGCACACGGCAACCCGAACCTGTTCGGCGAGTGGTGCATTGCCGACGCCGATCTTGCGTTGATGCTAAACCGCCTGATCCTCAACGGCGATGAGGTGCCGCAGCTGCTGGTGGATTATGCCGCGTTTCAGTGGCAGCGCGCCTCCGTGCAGCGCTATGTGGCACTATCTGCCAGGCGCGCGGGCTGATAAGCCCGGACGCTTCAGGTATGATGGGGGCAGTCTGTTTTCCCGAGGAGTGACTGATGAAACTGATGTTTGCGTCGGATATCCATGGATCTCTGCCCGCTACCGAGCGTGTCCTTTCCCTGTTTGCACAAAGCGGCGCGCAGTGGCTGATTATTCTGGGGGATGTGCTCAACCACGGCCCGCGCAACGCGCTGCCGGAGGGCTACGCTCCGGCGCAGGTCGCGGAAAAGCTCAACCCGTACGCCTCGCGAATCATCGCCGTTCGCGGCAACTGCGACAGCGAAGTGGACCAGATGCTGCTGCATTTTCCCCTTACCGCGCCATGGCAGCAGGTGCTGCTGGAACAAAGCCGCCTGTTCCTGACGCACGGGCATCTTTTTAGCCCGGATAATCTCCCGGCGCTCGCGGCTGGCGATGTCCTGGTTTACGGTCATACTCATATTCCGGTTGCTGAAAAGCGCGGTGAGATTTATCACTTCAACCCGGGATCGGTCAGCATACCGAAAGGCGGTTATCCAGCGAGCTATGGCATGCTGGATGGAAATACCCTGCGCGTTATCGCACTTAATGATCAGCAAGTTATTGCGCAGATAGCGATTAATCCGTAAGTTACACCTCAACTGCAAACGCGCCGAAAGAGCGCTTAGAAAAGAAGGTTTTCCGATGGTGGAGCAGAGTCATTTGGCAAGTACAGAGTGGGTTGACATTGTCAGCGAAGAGAATGAAGTGATCGCGCAGGCCAGCCGCGAACAAATGCGTGCGGAGCGTCTGCGCCACCGCGCAACGTACATCGTTGTGCATGACGGTATGGGCAAAATTCTGGTCCAGCGCCGCACGGACACCAAAGATTTTCTCCCGGGTATGCTGGATGCCACCGCAGGCGGTGTTGTCCAGGCAGATGAAGTGCTGCTGGATTCCGCGCGTCGAGAAGCGGAAGAAGAGTTAGGTATCGCCGGCGTGCCGTTTGCCGAGCACGGCCAGTTCTATTTCGAAGACGAAAACTGCCGCGTCTGGGGCGGGCTGTTTAGCTGCGTCTCCCACGGGCCGTTCGCTCTGCAGGAAGAAGAGGTGAGTGAAGTCAGCTGGATGACGCCGGAAGAGATCACCGCGCGCTGCGACGAGTTCACGCCGGATTCGTTAAAAGCGCTGGCGCTGTGGATGACCCGCAACGCCAAAAACGAATCGACCAAATCAGAGAAAGAGGAAGAGGCTGAGTAATATTCAGCAACTTTCTCTCAGACACAGACTGGACGCGATGGGCTTTTGATCGCGCCAGTCACCGTCATTCAGACGCTCCAGCAACGCTTTCCCGGCTTCAATTCCAATCTTACGATGCGGCACCGCCATCGTCGTCAGCGGCGGCTGACAGACGCGGCTCACGTCGCTATCGCCAAAACCTACCACCGCCAGGTCGTCCGGCACCTTGATTCGCCTGCGCTGGCACTCGTACAGCGCCCCGCAGGCCAGCTCATCTGAGACGCATACCAGCGCATCCAGCTCCGGCCACGCCAGCAGGAATTCAGGCAGCTGTGCCGCGCCTGTCGAGAAGCTTGGCGGCATCGCCGCGTTAATCACACGGGTCGGCGACATATGGTGGCGAAGCATGGCTTTGTACCAGCCCTGCAAATGCTGCTGGAAAATCCACTGCTCCTGGTTGGCGCACAGCAGACCAATATTTTGGTAGCCGCGCTTAATCACCATTTCCGTGAGTTCATACATGGCCGCTACGTTATCAATCCCGATATTCATATCAATCGGGTCGGCGCGCATGGCGCCCATCTCCATCACCGGAATGGAGGCGTTTTTCAGCCAGTGGCGAACGGTATCGGTATGTTCAACGCTGAGCAGGATAGCGGCGGCAATATTCGACGCCAGCAGCGTCTCCAGCAACTTCTCCTCCTGCTCCAGGCGATGCTGGGATTCTGCCAGCATGATCTGATACCCGGCAGGCTGTAGCACCTGCTGTAGCCCGGCGAACATCTCCGAGCAGCCAGCTTCGGAGAGGTTAGGCACCACCATGGCTATCGTCCACGACGACGCCGAGGCAAGCGCGCTGGCGGCAAGATTAGGCATATAGCCCAGCTCCTGCACGGCAGCTTCAATTTTTTCACGTAGTTTATCGGAAACCTGTTCGGGCGTGCGGAGTGCACGGGACACGGTCATCGTGCCCACACCGGCAAGCTGTGCGACATCGGCGAGTGTCACTTTACCAGTACTGCGCCGTTTTCGGGTTAGAGACATACACCTTCCTGCTGACCAGACGCGTTCTTCATTTCCTTCGCTTCACGTGACAGGCAGTATACGCCTTAAATCCCTTTTTTTGCTGTGATTTAGCGCCGTGATTGCAATTTGATAGCGCTATCACATTTCTGGATGTTAAGTATTGGTAGCGCTATCTTTGTGATCGCGATCGCAGTCATCCAGCGATGTGTTGAATAAAGTTTGCTCATCTTTAGCGGGTAGCGGGAGTGAAAAGTGCTCAAAAAATGGATATATGATACAACCATCACGCTGCAGGATAGCGTGGAAAACTGGCCGCAGGCGCTGGAGCTGTGCGCGAAGCCGCTTCAGGATTTGCAGGTGATTGAGCCTGAATACGTCACGGCCATCATCCAGCAGCACCACGCGTTAGGACCCTATTATGTGCTGGCACCAGGGCTGGCGATGCCGCATGCGCGGCCGGAGGAAGGCGCCAAAGGACTGGGGTTGTCTTTATTAAAACTAAAACAGGGCGTCTCGTTTGGTGCTGGTGAGTTTGACCCTGTCGATGTGATTATTATGCTCGCGGCACCGGATAAACATAGCCATATCGAAATGATATCCGCACTCGCAGAATTATTTTCCAGCGACGAGGATATGGAGAAACTGCATCAGGCGAATACCCTGGAGGAAATTAAAACGATTATTGACCGCTTCTGATTTAATTCTTTAATCCGATTATTCACAACATTACGCGACAGCGTGATGGGGCGTGCTCTACTCAAAATAAGGGGACAACAATGAAAATCATGGCTATTTGCGGTTCCGGCCTGGGCAGCAGTTTTATGGTCGAAATGAATATTAAAAAGGTGCTCAAAAAGCTGGAGATTGAGGCTGAGGTTGAACATTCCGATCTCTCCTCGGCCACGCCGGGCGCGGCCGATCTTTTCGTGATGGCAAAAGACATTGCGGCCAGCGCCAGCGTCCCGGAAAGCCAGCTGGTGGTGATTAACAACATCATCGACATCAACGAACTTGAAGCGCAGCTGCGCGCCTGGTTCGAAAGACAATAACCCTGATAAGGCGAGGTGGATATGTTTATCCTTGAAACGCTGAATTTCGTTGTTGATATTTTAAAAGTCCCTTCAGTGCTGGTCGGTTTAATTGCGTTAATTGGTCTGGTTGCGCAAAAGAAAGCCTTTTCGGACGTGGTGAAAGGAACGATTAAAACCATTCTTGGCTTTATTGTGCTGGGCGGTGGTGCAACGGTGCTGGTGGGGTCATTAAATCCTTTGGGCGGTATGTTTGAACACGCCTTTACGATCCAGGGCATTATTCCAAACAATGAAGCGATTGTGTCAATTGCGCTGGAGAAATACGGCGCAGCGACCGCGCTGATTATGGCCTTCGGCATGGTGGCGAATATTATCGTCGCACGCTTTACTCGCCTGAAGTACATCTTCCTGACCGGTCACCACACGTTTTATATGGCGTGCATGATTGGCGTGATCCTGACGGTCGCGGGCTTTGAAGGCGTGGGCCTGGTGTTTACCGGCTCGCTGATCCTCGGCCTGATTATGGCCTTCTTCCCGGCGATTGCGCAGCGCTACATGAAGCGCATAACCGGCAACGATGAAATTGCCTTCGGCCACTTCGGCACGCTGGGCTACGTGCTGTCCGGCTGGATTGGCAGCAAGGTTGGCAAGGGCTCACGCTCAACGGAAGAGATGAACCTGCCGAAGAACCTGAGCTTCCTGCGCGACAGTTCGATCTCCATCTCCCTGACCATGATGATTATCTACCTCATCCTGGCGGTGAGCGCCGGGCGTGAGTACGTGGAGGCCACCTTCAGCGGCGGTCAGAACTACCTGGTCTACGCCATCATCATGGCGATCACCTTTGCGGCGGGCGTGTTCATCATCCTGCAGGGCGTGCGCCTGATTCTGGCGGAGATCGTTCCGGCCTTTACCGGCTTCTCGGAGAAACTGGTGCCGAACGCCCGTCCTGCGCTGGACTGCCCGGTGGTGTATCCCTATGCGCCAAACGCGGTGCTGATTGGCTTCCTGTTCAGCTTCCTCGGCGGGATTGTGGGGTTGTTGATCTGCGGTCAGTTTAGCTGGGTGCTCATCCTGCCGGGCGTGGTGCCGCACTTCTTCACCGGCGCAACGGCGGGCGTGTTCGGTAATGCCACCGGTGGACGTCGCGGGGCAATGATTGGCGCCTTTGCTAACGGCCTGTTGATCACCTTCCTGCCGGTCCTGCTGCTGCCGGTGCTGGGCGCCATTGGCTTTGCCAACACCACCTTCTCGGACGCCGACTTCGGCGCGGTCGGGATTGTCCTCGGCAACCTGGCGCGCTTCCTGTCGCCGCTTGCCATCACCGGACTGGTTGTCGCGTTGTTCGCGCTGCTGGTGGCGTACAACGTCTTCGCGAAAAACAAACCTGCGGGCGGTAACGCGCAGGAAAACACCGGAGCCAAATCATGAATGAGAAAGAGATAACCGAACTCGCGCGTCAGATCCGTCTTGAGACGCTGAAATCCCTGACGCAGCTTGGCTTTGGGCACTACGGCGGAAGTATGTCGGTGGTCGAAACCCTGGCTGTTCTGTACGGCGCGGTGATGAAAATCGACCCGGCGGATCCGGACTGGCCGGAGCGGGACTATTTTGTCCTGTCGAAAGGTCATGCGGGCCCGGCGCTCTACAGCACGCTGGCGATCAAGGGCTACTTCCCGGTGGAAGAGCTGAGCACCCTGAACCAGAACGGCACGCGCCTGCCAAGCCACCCGGACCGTCTGAAAACGCGGGGCGTGGACGCCACCACCGGTTCGCTGGGGCAGGGGATCTCCATTGCCGGCGGTATGGCGCTTTCGCACAGGCTGGCGGGGCGACCGAACCGCGTCTTCTGCATCGTCGGTGACGGCGAGCTGAACGAGGGGCAGTGCTGGGAAGCCTTCCAGTTTATTGCCCACCATCGCCTGAACAACCTGACGGTATTCGTGGACTGGAACAAACAGCAGCTCGACGGCGAGCTGGACGAGATCATCAGCGCGTTCGACCTGGAGGGGAAATTCCGCGCCTTTGGCTTTGACGTGGCGATGGTGAAGGGCGACGACGTTCCGGGCCTGCTGGCTTTGACGTCGCGGGTCCCGGCTGCCGACGCGCGTCCGTTAGTCGTCATCCTCGACAGCATCAAAGGGCAGGGGGTGCCCTACCTGGAACAGCTCAGCAACTCGCACCACCTGCGGTTGACCGCGGAGAGCAAAGCGGCCCTCAACGAGACGATTCGCCAACTGGAGGCTTCACATGATTAAGGTTGCACCGGCAGGAGAGAAAGACGCCGTTGAGATGCGTAAGGTCTACGCGGGCTTTGTGGCAAAGCAGATTGAGGCGGGAAGCGAGATTATCGCCCTGGAAGCGGATCTGATGAGCTCTATGGCGATGGACGGCGTGGCGCGCGATTATCCGCAGCACGTGATTAACTGCGGCATTATGGAGGCCAACGTCATCGGCACGGCGGCGGGGCTGTCGCTTACCGGGCGTAAACCGTTCGTTCATACCTTCACCGCGTTTGCCAGCCGTCGCTGCTTTGACCAGCTGTTTATGTCCCTGGACTATCAGCGCAACAACGTGAAGGTGATTGCCTCGGATGCGGGCGTGACGGCCTGCCACAACGGCGGCACGCATATGTCGTTTGAGGATATGGGCATCGTACGCGGTCTGGCGCATTCGGTGGTGCTGGAGGTGACTGACGCGGTGATGTTCGAGGACGTGCTGCGCCAGCTTATCGACCTCGAAGGCTTTTACTGGGTACGCACCATCCGCAAGCAGGCGCCGAGGGTGTACGCCCCGGGCTCAACCTTCACCATCGGCAAAGGTAACGTGCTGCGCGAAGGAACCGATATTACCCTGATTGCCAACGGCATCATGGTGGCGGAAGCGCTGGAGGCGGCGCGTCAGCTTGAGCAGGAGGGGGTAAGCGCGGCGGTCATCGACATGTTTACCCTGAAGCCCATCGACCGGATGCTGGTGAAAAACTACGCCGAGAAAACCGGGCGCATCGTCACCTGTGAAAACCACAGTATTCACAACGGGCTGGGATCGGCGGTGGCGGAAGTCCTGGTGGAAACCTGCCCGGTACCGATGCGACGGGTGGGCGTCAAGGAGCGTTACGGCCAGGTGGGGACGCAGGATTTCCTGCAGAAGGAATATGGCCTGACGGCACATGACATTGTATCGGCGGCGCGAGAGCTGCTGTAAATAAAAAAGGCGACTCTTTGTGGTCGCCTTTTTGTTGCCCGGTAAGCGCTAGCGCCACCGGGCTTTTTAACATTACTGCTGCTGCGAAGACTGGATCGCGGTCAGAGCGATGGTATAGACGATATCGTCTACCAGCGCGCCACGAGACAGGTCGTTCACAGGTTTGCGCATACCCTGCAGCATTGGCCCGATGGAGATCAGGTCTGCTGAACGCTGCACCGCTTTATAGGTGGTGTTACCGGTGTTCAGATCCGGGAAGATGAACACGGTAGCGCGACCTGCAACCGGCGAGTTCGGCGCTTTGGATTTCGCAACGTCGGCCATCACGGCAGCGTCGTACTGCAGCGGACCGTCGATCATCAGGTCAGGACGTTTTTCCTGCGCCAGACGGGTCGCTTCACGCACTTTCTCTACGTCGCTACCAGCACCAGAGGTACCGGTGGAGTAGGAGAGCATCGCTACGCGCGGTTCGATACCGAAGGCAATCGCGGAGTCCGCGGACTGGATAGCGATTTCTGCCAGCTGCTCTGCGGTTGGATCCGGGTTGATCGCGCAGTCGCCGTAAACGTAAACCTGTTCAGGCAGCAGCATGAAGAATACGGAAGAAACCAGAGAGCTGCCCGGTGCAGTTTTGATCAGCTGCAGCGGTGGGCGGATGGTGTTCGCCGTGGTGTGAACCGCACCGGAAACCAGACCGTCAACTTCGTCCTGCTCCAGCATCAGCGTGCCCAGCACCACGTTGTCTTCCAGCTGTTCGCGCGCAACGGCTTCGGTCATGCCCTTGCTCTTACGCAGCTCAACCAGACGAGCAACGTAGCTCTCGCGAACCACTTCAGGGTCAACGATTTCGATGCCAGCGCCCAGCTCAACGCCCTGAGACGCCGCAACGCGGGTGATCTCATCCGGGTTACCCAGCAGCACGCAGGTCGCGATGCCGCGCTCTGCACAGATAGCAGCTGCTTTAACGGTACGTGGTTCGTCGCCTTCTGGCAGAACAACGCGTTTGCCCGCTTTACGCGCCAGCTCGGTTAGCTGGTAACGGAATGCTGGAGGAGACAGGCGGCGGCTGCGCTCGGAGGTCGCAGTCAGGGATTCGATCCAGTCTGCGTTGATGTAGCCCGCTACGTATTCCTGAACTTTCTCGATACGCTCGTGGTCATCAACCGGCACTTCAAGGTTGAAGCTTTGCAGGCTCAGGGAGGTCTGCCAGGTGTTGGTGTTCACCATGAAGACCGGCAGGCCGGTCGCAAACGCGCGTTCGCACAGCTTGCTGACGCGTGGGTCCATCTCGTAGGCACCGGTCAGCAGGATCGCACCGATTTCCACGCCGTTCATCGCGGCCAGGCAGGCGGCAACCAGCACGTCAGGACGATCTGCGGAGGTTACCAGCAGGGAACCTGCGCGGAAGTGTTCCAGCATGTGCGGAATGCTGCGCGCACAGAAGGTCACGGACTTCACGCGGCGGGTGTTGATGTCGCCTTCGTTAACGATAGTGGCGTTCAGGTGACGCGCCATATCGATTGCACGGGTGGCAATCAGATCGAAGCTCCATGGCACCGCGCCCAGAACCGGAAGCGGGCTGGATTCCTGCAGCTTAGCCGGGTCAACTTTGATGACTTTCGCTTTGGAAGAGTCGTCGAAGATCTCGGACAGGTCAGGGCGAGTACGGCCCTGCTCATCCACCGGTGCGTTCAGTTTGTTCACGATCACGCCGGTGATGTTGGTGTTTTTCGCGCCGCCGAAGCTGCTGCGCGTCAGTTCGATACGCTCGTTCAGCTGCTCTGGGGTGTCGGTGCCCTGAGACATCACGAAAACGATCTCTGCGTTCAGGGTTTTCGCGATTTCAAAGTTCAGAGACTGGGCAAACTGGTGTTTGCGCGTCGGGACCAGACCTTCAACCAGCACCACTTCCGCGTCTTGCGCGTTAGCATGGTAGTTGGCGATGATCTCTTCCATCAGCACGTCTTTCTGGTTGCTGGACAGCAGAGACTCAACGTGGCTCATCTTCAGCGGTTCAGCCGCTGGCAGATTGGAGTTCTTGCGAACGATGGTGGTGGTCTGGTCTGGCGCATCGCCACCGGCACGTGGCTGGGCAATTGGCTTAAAGACGCTCAGACGAACGCCTTTGCGTTCCATAGCACGGATAACGCCAAGGCTGACGCTGGTCAGGCCGACGCTGGTTCCGGTAGGGATCAGCATAATAGTACGGGACACGGTTTATCCTCTTTCGTTACCGCCGCAATTGGGCGGGTTACAAAACAGCACCGCCAGCATTGCTGGCGGTGTGGAATCAGGCAGTCAGGCGGTGCGCGTCTTGCGCAATGACCAGTTCTTCGTTAGTTGGGATAACGAGAGCAGGGCGGGTGCCTTCTTTGTTGATGAAGCCAGACTTGCCGAAGCGGGCAGCCAGGTTACGCTCGTGATCAACGTCGAAGCCCAGAACGCCCAGTTTGCCCAGGGACAGTTCACGAACCATTGCCGCGTTCTCACCGATACCACCGGTGAAGATAACCGCGTCCAGACGGCCTTCCATCAGCGCAGTGTAAGAGCCGATGTACTTCGCCAGACGGTGGCAGTAAACGTCCATTGCACGTTTAGCGTCTTCTTTCTCTGCGTAGTTATCTTCGACGTAACGGCAGTCGCTGGTGACTTCGGTCAGACCCAGCAGGCCAGACTCTTTGGTCAGCATTTTGTTGATCTGGTCAACGCTCATGCCCAGGGTGTCGTGCAGGTGGAAGATGATCGCCGGGTCGATGTCACCGGAACGGGTACCCATCACCAGACCTTCCAGCGGGGTCAGACCCATGGAAGTATCAACACATTTACCGTTGCGGATAGCGGAAACAGAACCACCGTTACCCAGGTGGCAGGTGATGATGTTCAGTTCTTCAACCGGCTTGTTCAGAACTTTTGCGGCTTCCTGAGTCACATAGAAGTGGCTGGTGCCGTGTGCGCCGTAGCGACGTACGCCGTGTTCTTTGTACAGGCTGTATGGCAGGGCATAGAGGTAAGACTCTTCCGGCATGGTCTGATGGAACGCGGTGTCGAATACGGCCACGTTTTTGTCTTTCAGATTCGGGAAGGATTTCAGCGCTTCAGCGATACCGATCAGGTGAGCCGGGTTGTGCAGCGGTGCGAAGGACGCAGAGTCCTTGATGCCCTGGATCACAGATTCGTCGATGACGACGGAGCTGGTGTATTTTTCGCCGCCGTGGACGATACGGTGACCAATCGCAGTCAGCTGAGCAGACAGTTCTGGTTTTTGTGCCAGAATAGTGTTAACGATAAAGTTCAGCGCTTCACTGTGAGCGGCGCCTGCACCTAAAGCCGCTTCTTGTTTGCTGCCGTCCATCTTCCACTTGATACGTGCTTCAGGCAGATGGAAACATTCGGCCAAACCAGAGAGGTATTCGTCACCGTTGAGCGCATCGATGATGGCGAATTTCAGTGAGGAGCTACCGCAGTTCAGAACCAGTACTAACTTACTCGACATGGAAGTACCTATTATTGATACGTGGCTAAAAAAACGTCAGTGAGTCTAACAGCGTAACGCATGATGACTCAGACATTTATGATTAACATCATGCCAAACGAACATTGTGGCATGATGGAAGAAATAACTATGATTTTATGCCATTTTGCACAATTTTCAGCCAATGGCATAATGTGCAATAATTTGACGAGTTAATGATTCTCGTCTAAGGCCCTATCAGGCTGGCACAGGATACCCGATACGGGGTAGAGATGACAAAATATTTTGAACGTTGTCATAGCTTGTTGTGGTTTTGCACGAAAATTTTAATTTTTATATGTGAAGTTGAGGTACAGCCATGTCGACACCAGAGAACCCGTCCGTAAATTTCTTTAGTCTGTTTCGTCGGGGACAGCATTACGCAAAGACGTGGCCGATGGAAAAGCGCCTTGCGCCGATGTTCATTGAGAATCGCACCATTCGCGCCACGCGCTATGCGATTCGCTTTATGCCGCCAGTCGCTGTCTTTACGCTGTGCTGGCAGATTGCGTTGGGCGGCCAGCTTGGCCCTGCCGTCGCGACGGCACTCTTCGCATTAAGCCTGCCGATGCAGGGCCTGTGGTGGTTAGGTAAACGCTCCATCACGCCACTTCCCCCATCTATTTTACACTGGTTTTATGAAGTGCGCGGAAAACTGGAGGAGGCCGGGCAGGCGCTAGCCCCGGTTGAAGGCAAGCCGGACTACCAGGCGCTGGCGGACACGTTAAAGCGCGCTTTTAAGCAACTGGATAAAACATTCCTCGATGACTTGTGATTGATCATCGAAACGACGACGAAAAGAAGGCACAGTAACAATCAGTTACCGTGTCTTTTTTTTAAAGTGCAATGCGCTACAGGAGTCGAAAGATGGAAATGACCCATGCTCAACGTCTGATTTTGTCTAACCAGTACAAGATGATGACTATGCTTGATCCCGATAACGCTGCGCGCTACAGCCGCCTGCAAACCATCGTCGAACGCGGTTTTGGTTTGCAAATGCGCGAACTGGACCGCGAGTTTGGCGAGCTGAAAGAAGAAACCTGTCGCATCGTGATCGACATTATGGAGATGTATCACGCTCTGCACGTGTCCTGGACGAATCTCAAAGATCAGCAGTCCATTGACGAGCGCCGCGTGACTTTCTTAGGCTTTGATGCCGCAACGGAAGCGCGTTATCTGAGCTATGTTCGCTTTATGGTGAATACAGAAGGGCGCTATACCCACTTTGACGCGGGCACCCACGGCTTCAACGCGCAGACCCCAATGTGGGAAAAATATCAGCGTATGCTAAGCGCGTGGCACGCTTGCCCGCGTCAGTACCATTTAAGCAGCAACGAAATTCAACAAATCATTAATGCCTGACGGAGGTGCGTGTGCAGTGTAGAGGTTTTCTGTTTGATCTGGACGGTACGCTGGTGGATTCGCTGCCGGTTGTGGAGCGTTCGTGGTGCCATTGGGCTGACCGACATGGCATCGACCATCAGGAAGTGCTGAATTTTATCCATGGCAAACAGGCCATCACCTCGCTACGGCACTTCCTGGCCGGAAGCTCTGAGGACGAAATTCAGGCGGAGTTCAAATACCTGGAGCACATTGAAGCCACGGATACGGACGGCATCACAGCCTTACCGGGCGCGCGCGAGCTGCTTGAGCATCTGAACGAGGCGCAGATCCCTTGGGCTATCGTTACCTCAGGCTCCATTCCCGTCGCCCACGCCCGTCATAAGGCGGCAGGTTTACCGAAGCCGGAAGTGTTTATCACTGCGGAGCGCGTAAAGCGCGGTAAACCGGAGCCCGACGCGTTTTTACTGGGCGCTGAACTGCTGGGCCTCGCGCCCGCAGAGTGCGTGGTGGTGGAAGATGCGGCCGCTGGCGTACTGGCCGGGCTGAACGCCGGAAGCCACGTTATCGCCGTTAACGTTCCTGCGGGATCTCCCCGCCTGGAGGAGGCAGACTTTGTGCTGGATTCACTGACGGCGCTGGCTGTTTCGAAAGCCTCTGACGGGGTTGTAACCGTCTCGCTAAAAGTGTAATCACATGATATAGCCCCACATTGCTGGGGCTTTTTTGTGGCAAAATTCCTCATCTCCCACTGACAAGGACATGTTGTGAACGGTGAACTGATTTGGGTTCTGAGCCTGCTTTTAATCGCCATCCTTCTTTTTGCAACGGGCAAGGTACGCATGGACGCCGTCGCCCTGTTTGTCATCGTCGCGTTTGTGCTGAGCGGTACGCTCACGCTGCCGGAAGCCTTCTCCGGGTTTAGCGATCCCAACGTTATCCTGATTGCCGCCCTGTTTATTATCGGTGATGGGCTGGTGCGTACCGGCGTGGCAACCATCATGGGGTCGTGGCTGGTCAAGGTGGCGGGCAGCAGCGAAACCAAAATGCTGATCTACCTTATGGTGACCGTCGCCGGGCTGGGGGCGTTTATGAGCTCAACGGGCGTGGTCGCAATCTTTATCCCGGTGGTGCTGAGCGTCTCCATGCGGATGCAGATCTCGCCGTCGCGTCTGATGATGCCCCTGAGTTTTGCCGGTTTGATCAGCGGCATGATGACGCTGGTGGCAACGCCGCCGAACCTGGTCGTCAACAGCGAGCTGATCCGGGAAGGATTCCAGGGCTTCAGTTTTTTCAGCGTCACCCCGCTTGGGCTGGTCATTCTGGTGTTGGGCGTGGTCTACATGCTACTGACCCGGTTTGCCCTGAAAGGTGAAAAACAGGACAAAAATAAAGAAGGGTGGAAGCGACGCACCTTCCGCGATCTGATTAAAGAGTACCGTCTCACCGGGCGCGCGCGCCGTCTGGCTATTCGTCCCGGTTCGCCGATGGTGGGACAGCGCCTGGACGACCTGAAGCTGCGTGAGCGCTATGGCGCAAACGTGATCGGCGTAGAGCGCTGGCGTCGTTTTCGCCGGGTGATCGTCAACGTTAACGGGGTGTCGGAATTCCGCGCGCGGGACGTCCTGCTGATTGATATGTCCACCGCGGACGTGGATCTGCGCGAGTTTTGCAGCGAGCAGCTGTTGGAACCGATGGTGCTGCGCGGGGAGTATTTCTCCGATCAGGCGCTGGATGTCGGCATGGCCGAAGTATCGCTGATCCCGGAATCGGAACTGCTGGGCAAAACCGTGCGGGAAATGGGATTCCGAACCCGCTATGGCCTGAATGTCGTGGGGCTGAAGCGCGATGGCGTGGCGATGGAAGGGGCTGTGGTGGATGAGCCGATCCTGCTGGGCGATATCTTCCTGGTTGTCGGTAACTGGAAGCTGATAAGCCAGCTCGGGCAGAAAGGTCGCGATTTTGTGGTACTCAACATGCCTGTCGAGGAGAGCGACGCCTCCCCGGCGCACAGCCAGGCGCCCCACGCGATTTTTTGTCTGGTGCTGATGGTGGCGCTGATGCTGACCGATGAAATCCCCAATCCGGTCGCGGCAATCATCGCCTGCCTGTTGATGGGGAAATTCCGCTGCATTGACGCCGAAAGCGCTTATAAAGCCATTCACTGGCCGAGCATTATCCTCATTGTCGGGATGATGCCCTTCGCCCTGGCGCTGCAAAAAACCGGCGGGGTGGATCTGATCGTTAAAGGCTTAATGGACGTTGGCGGCGGATATGGGCCGTACATGATGCTGGTCTGTCTGTTTATCATGTGCGCCTCCATCGGTCTGTTTATCTCCAACACCGCGACGGCGGTACTGATGGCGCCGATTGCGCTGGCGATGGCCAAATCCATGGGCGTGTCGCCGTATCCCTTTGCGATGATGGTCGCAATGGCGGCCTCCGCGGCGTTTATGACGCCAGTTTCTTCACCGGTGAATACGCTGGTGCTGGGGCCCGGGAATTATAGGTTCAGTGATTTCGTGAAGCTTGGCGTGCCTTTCACCGTGCTGGTGATGGTGGTGTGCGTGGTATTGATACCGGTTCTGTTCCCGTTCTGATAATTTTGCCGGGTGGTGGCTGCGCCTTACCCGGCCAACAACCCGTAGGCCCTGCAAGCGCAGCGCAGCGCTGCGGGGCAAACAGATTACAACGGTGAATCCTGGCTGATCTCATCCAGAGACAGATGGAAGCTCGGCACAAACACCTGCATAAAATAGTCCATCTCTTCGCTGCGGCGGGATTCCAGCGTTTTTTCCAGACGCGTTTTCGCCAGTAAAAATTCGTTATTCCCTGCAGACAGCTCTTCCAGGCACTTCAGGTAGGCGCAGAGCGCGTCGGCCTGTTTTACCAGCGACTTTTCATCTTCCGTGTACTGATGCTCATCGATGAGCGGCTCAAAGATGTCGCGCAACTCGTCCGGCACCATGTCAATCAGCTTCTGCTGGGCAATCTTTTCGATGGCCTTGTATTCCTGCGCAATTTGCGAGTTGAAATATTTCACCGGCGTGGGCAGGTCGCCGGTCAGCACTTCTGACGCATCGTGGTACATCGCCAGCAGGGCAATGCGCTCTGGATTGACCTGGCCGTTAAATTTGCGGTTTTTAATGGCGGCCAGCGCATGAGCAACCATGGCAACCTGCAGACTGTGCTCTGACACGTTCTCTGTGCGCACGTTGCGCATCAGCGGCCAGCGGTTGATGAGTTTCAGGCGGGAGAGGTGGGCGAAGAAATGACTCTGACTCATAGGTTACCTTTTGTCTTCACTGCGACAGGCGTTCATTGTGCGGGGAGGGGAGGGAAGATGCAAATCAGGCTACCGAAGTAGCCTGATTTTAAGATTACTGATGGTATCCGGAGAGGAAGCGTCCGAAGCGGCTGATGGCCATTTCGAGGTCATCTTCGCGCGGCAGCGTCACGATGCGCACGTGATCCGGCCACGGCCAGTTAAACGCCGTACCCTGAACCAGCAGCACTTTTTCCTGCAGCAGGAAATCGAGCACCATTTTCTGGTCGTCGTGAATATTAAAGCGTTTCGCGTCAATTTTCGGGAACATATACAGCGCGCCATTCGGCTTCACGCAGGAGACGCCCGGGATATCGTTGATCAGCTCCCACGCTCGGTTGCGCTGTTCGTACAGGCGACCACCGGGAACGATGAACTCGCTAATGCTCTGATAGCCACCCAGCGCCGTCTGGATCGCGTGCTGCGCCGGAACGTTGGCACATAAACGCATGGAGGCCAGCATCTCCAGCCCTTCAATATATCCTTTGGCGTGCTTTTTCGGACCGTTTAGTACCATCCAGCCCTGGCGGAAACCGGCCACGCGGTAGGTTTTAGACAGGCCGTTAAAGGTGACGGTCAGCAGATCCGGGGCCAGTGCAGCGATTGAGTGGTGCTGCGCCGCGTCGTACAGGATCTTGTCGTAAATTTCGTCGGCAAAGATGATCAGGTTGTGCTGGCGGGCGAGTTCGACGATCTCCATCAGCAGCTCTTTTGAGTACACTGCGCCCGTCGGGTTGTTCGGGTTAATGATCACGATGCCGCGCGTGCGGGGCGTGATTTTTGCGCGAATATCATCGAGGTCCGGGAACCAGTCGGAGGACTCGTCGCACAGATAGTGTACGGCTTTCCCGCTCGACAGTGATACGGCAGCGGTCCACAGCGGATAGTCCGGCGCGGGAACCAGCATTTCGTCCCCGCTGTTCAGCAGCGCCTGCATCGCCTGCACGATCAGTTCGGAAACGCCGTTGCCGATATAGATATCTTCAACGGTAACATCACGCATACCGCGTGCCTGGTAGTGCTGCATGATGGCTTTACGTGCGGAGTAAAGTCCTTTTGAATCGCAATAACCTTGTGCAGTAGGAAGGTTGCGGATCACATCAACCAGAATTTCATCCGGCGCTTCAAAACCAAATGGCGCAGGGTTACCAATGTTGAGTTTCAGAACCTTATTGCCTTCCTCTTCAAGGCGTTTTGCCTCTTTCAGAACCGGGCCGCGGATGTCATAACAGACGTTATCTAGCTTGCTGGATTTTTCGATAGGGGACATGAACCTTTAACCTTTTCGCTATTATTGCCGCTCCCTGCCGTGGAAGTCAGCACGGAATAATGTACTCCCCCCTCGCTTCGTTTTGAAGGGTGTGCAGTAGAAGATTTTGTGCCGGGTGCAAAATTTTGATAAATCTTTTTCGCTGTGCGTTAGCTTTTTTACTGTCTTAAAGTTGTGCGCATAGCACGATGACAGGTTAAACGTGCTATTCATTTGTCAAAATTCTGTATATTGTGCTGGGAAAAATAAGTGGTGAACCTGACAAGGGTAGCAATCACCCTGGGTGACTTTTCGTAAAACCTGAATGCTTGATACATGTTCCTGTAAAAGCATAATGTGGCTAAAAGTTACTCATGTGAAATTAATGTTAAGTGCCATTAATGAATGGTCTTAATCTAAATTAAAATTTATTTATTATTAACCTATAAAATGCAACTTTAGTTAATTTTAATAAAATTAGTTTAGAAGCTTAACATTCTTCTTTAATCCTCAATATTGCAATAAGACTTATAAATAAAGTGGATTTGGGTTAAGATGTCTTTCAGGAAAGCAGAGGACAGATGCAAGAATTTTGTATGTCTGGCACTGACTTTCCGAATTAATTGATTGTTATTGTTGGAGTTATCTCTGGCTGGAATGTGTCGAACATCTCCTGCTACGTTGACAGCGCTGCGATAAAGATGGCAGAAAAGGTGTTATACCTTTAATGTAATTTACATAAACCTGCGAACATCTAAATATCCTGAACGTTTAAGAGAATAAAAATAACGTCATGAAACGTGCTTTCTGACTGTTGATATAAAGCAGCACAATAACTATCTGTCAGGCAGTCTGCCGGGCCGGGATGCGAGGGAAAACCTTCAGAGGGAATTGCTTAACTGTTACACACAGCTTCAACCCGGGCAGCTCCGCACGAGCAACCTGAAAGTGAATAGATATGATAAATGCAAATCGTCCGATAATGAATCTCGACCTCGATCTGCTGAGAACGTTTGTTGCGGTCGCCGATCTCAACACTTTTGCAGCAGCTGCTGCCGCCGTTTGCCGAACTCAGTCCGCCGTTAGCCAGCAAATGCAGCGGCTGGAGCAGCTGGTCGGTAAAGAGCTTTTTGCACGTCACGGGCGTAATAAGCTCTTAACGGAACACGGTATTCAGCTACTGGGTTATGCCAGGAAAATTCTTCGCTTTAATGATGAAGCATGTATGTCATTAATGTTTAGCAACCTTCAAGGAGTGCTAACGTTAGGCGCATCTGATGAGTCAGCGGATACTATATTGCCGTTTCTTCTCAATCGTATTAGTTCGGTTTATCCGAAGCTTGCGCTTGACGTTAGCGTAAAACGTAATGCCTTTATGGTTGAGATGTTAAATGAGCATAAAGTCGACCTGGTGGTGACGACGCATCGTCCCGGGCAGTTTGATTGCCTGACGCTGCGCACATCGCCTACGCACTGGTATTGCGCAGCCGAATACGTGCTGCAAAAAGGGGAGCCGGTTCCGCTGGTATTACTGGATGACCCGAGCCCGTTCCGCGATATGGTGCTCACTGCGCTGAATGAGGCCAACATTCCGTGGCGTCTGGCGTATGTGGCTTCCACGCTGCCAGCGGTTCGTGCCGCCGTGAAGGCTGGTCTGGGCGTAACGGCCCGTCCGGTAGAGATGATGAGTCCCGATCTGCGCGTCCTGGGGAAATCCGATGGTCTTCCTGCGCTGCCGGATACGGAGTATCTGCTCTGCCACAATTCGTCCAGCCATAACGAGTTGGCAAAAGTGGTGTTCGAGGCGATGGAAAATTACCATAACCCGTGGCAGTTCGAGCGCGTTACCTCCGAAGGGGGGGATGATTCCCTGATCGTCGAAGGGGATTTTGAGTGATCGATAGCTCAATATTCTGGTAACAAAATGTAAGTGTAAAAAACAGCCACTCGTGTGATTTTCACATGCAGTGGCTTTTTTTACGCAATAATACCCGCTTATGGCGCAAGGGTTTTCAGGATACTCTCTTATTTATCAATAAGCTGAATACTTTTGCTTAAAACTTGTCCGTTTTCCGTTCTAACTTCGCCCATATCCCTCTCATGTTAAAAAAACAGGAAATATGTTGCCGTTTTCCATGTTGAATTAACAAAAGCGTGTCGCAGATCAAGAAAATACTCCCATTTGGGGGGAGGAATCGTTGGCAAATCCTGTCAAAATAGGAGGGTTATTTTTTTTACTTCCGAAACGGACACGATTCAACAACATACATTTGACGGAAAGTCATGCACCCACCAGGGTTAAAGGGCACCAAATGTTAATGAGAATCGCTCGATGTAATTTAATGTGAAGAAACCTTTGTTAAAGTTGACAATAGGTTATAGAAAGGAGTAAAAAACCCCATCATTTTGCTGTCTACGTCTCATTTCTGACAGTTAGTGTAAGGTTATTTGTTCCTCCCCATGAATCGATGTGATGCCCATCTGCCAGCAAGAGCAGTGTCGTTGGTATCACTTTTGATGAGTAAGCAATGAGTATGTCAACATCCACAGAAGTCATCGCTCATCACTGGGCATTCGCAATCTTTCTTATTGTAGCCATTGGCCTGTGCTGCCTGATGTTAGTCGGCGGCTGGTTCCTGGGCGGTCGCGCCCGTGCAAGGCACAAAAACACACCTTTCGAATCAGGTATTGATTCAGTAGGTTCCGCTCGCTTACGCCTGTCTGCCAAGTTCTATCTGGTAGCCATGTTCTTCGTCATCTTCGACGTGGAAGCGCTTTACCTTTTCGCATGGTCAACGTCCATCCGCGAAAGTGGTTGGGTGGGCTTTGTCGAGGCCGCAATTTTCATTTTAGTGCTACTGGCCGGTCTGGTTTATCTGGTGCGTATTGGCGCGCTTGACTGGACGCCTGCGCGTTCACGTCGTGAACACATCAACCCGGAAAACAGTATCTCTAATCGTCAGCAGTAACAGCGAGGCAATAAGATGGATTATACGCTCACCCGCATAGATCCTAACGGTGAGAATGACCGTTACCCCCTGCAAAAACAGGAGATCGTAACCGACCCCCTGGAGCAAGAAGTCAATAAAAGCGTGTACATGGGCAAGCTCGAACATGCCATGCACGATATGGTCAACTGGGGTCGTAAGAACTCCATCTGGCCTTACAACTTTGGCCTTTCTTGCTGCTACGTTGAAATGGTGACGTCATTCACTGCGGTGCATGACGTTGCGCGTTTTGGGGCCGAGGTACTCCGTGCTTCCCCGCGTCAGGCTGACCTGATGGTGGTAGCCGGTACGTGCTTTACCAAGATGGCACCTGTTATTCAGCGTCTTTATGACCAGATGCTGGAGCCAAAATGGGTTATCTCCATGGGCGCATGTGCAAACTCTGGCGGTATGTACGACATTTATTCCGTCGTGCAGGGCGTAGATAAATTTATCCCAGTGGATGTGTACATCCCGGGTTGTCCGCCACGTCCGGAAGCCTACATGCAGGCGCTGATGCTGCTGCAGGAATCTATCGGTAAAGAACGTCGCCCACTGTCGTGGGTTGTTGGCGATCAGGGTGTGTATCGCGCGAACATGCAGTCTGAGCGCGAGCGTAAACGTGGTGAACGTATTGCCGTCACCAACCTGCGTACGCCTGACGAAATTTAATTTGCGCCTGTAGGCCTGGAGAACACCTTCGCATATCACTACTCAAATAGCGCGAAGCCAGGCTCAACAGTCACCACGGACCATTTGCAATGGTGAACAATATGACCGACTTAACCGCGCAAGAAGCCGCCTGGCAGACTCGGGATCATCTGGATGACCCAGTCATTGGCGAACTGCGCAACCGTTTTGGGCCGGATGCCTTTACTGTTCAGGCTACCCGCACCGGGGTACCCGTTGTTTGGGTGAAGCGTGAGCAATTGCTGGAAGTTGTCGATTTCCTCAAGAAATTGCCAAAACCGTACGTCATGCTGTTTGACTTACACGGCATGGATGAACGTCTGCGTACCCACCGCCAGGGTCTCCCTGCTGCGGATTTTTCCGTTTTCTACCACCTGATCTCAATAGACCGTAATACGGATATCATGCTCAAGGTGGCATTGTCTGAAAACGACATGCATCTGCCGACAATCACCAAACTTTTCCCGAACGCGAACTGGTATGAGCGTGAAACCTGGGAAATGTTTGGCATGACCTTCGACGGCCACCCGCATCTGACGCGCATCATGATGCCGCAGACCTGGACCGGCCACCCGCTGCGTAAAGACTACCCGGCACGTGCAACCGAATTCGATCCGTTTGAGCTGACCAAAGCCAAACAGGATCTGGAAATGGAAGCGCTGACCTTCAAACCGGAAGACTGGGGCATGAAGCGCGGTACCGACAACGAGGACTTCATGTTCCTCAACCTCGGTCCAAACCACCCGTCTGCGCACGGTGCATTCCGTATTATTCTTCAGCTTGATGGCGAAGAGATTGTCGACTGCGTTCCGGACATCGGCTACCACCACCGTGGTGCTGAGAAGATGGGCGAGCGTCAGTCCTGGCACAGCTACATTCCGTATACCGACCGTATCGAGTACCTCGGCGGCTGCGTCAACGAAATGCCATACGTGCTGGCCGTTGAGAAACTGGCGGGTATCGTTACGCCGGATCGCGTTAACGTGATTCGCGTTATGCTGTCAGAACTGTTCCGTATCAACAGCCACCTGCTGTACATCTCCACGTTCATTCAGGACGTCGGCGCGATGACCCCGGTCTTCTTCGCCTTTACCGACCGTCAGAAAATTTACGATCTGGTGGAAGCGATTACCGGCTTCCGTATGCACCCGGCCTGGTTCCGTATCGGCGGTGTGGCACACGATCTGCCGCGCGGCTGGGACCGTCTGCTGCGTGAGTTCCTCGACTGGATGCCAAAACGTCTGGCCTCTTACGAGAAAGCCGCGCTGCGTAACACCATCCTGAAAGGCCGTTCCCAGGGCGTTGCTGCCTACGGCGCGAAAGAAGCGCTGGAGTGGGGTACGACAGGTGCAGGTCTGCGTGCGACCGGTATTGATTTCGACGTGCGTAAAGCGCGCCCTTACTCTGGCTACGAGAACTTCGACTTTGAAGTCCCGGTGGGCGGCGGTGTTTCCGACTGCTACACCCGCGTGATGCTGAAAGTGGAAGAGCTGCGCCAGAGTCTGCGCATCCTTGAGCAGTGCCTCAACAACATGCCGGAAGGCCCGTTCAAGGCGGATCACCCGCTGACGACGCCGCCACCGAAAGAGCGCACGCTGCAACATATCGAAACCCTGATCACCCACTTCCTGCAGGTTTCATGGGGTCCGGTCATGCCGGCGCAAGAATCCTTCCAGATGATTGAAGCGACCAAGGGTATTAACAGTTACTACCTGACCAGTGACGGCAGCACCATGAGCTACCGTACCCGCGTACGTACGCCGAGCTTTGCGCACCTGCAGCAGATCCCGTCCGCCATCCGCGGCAGTCTGGTCTCCGACCTGATTGTGTATCTGGGTAGTATCGATTTTGTTATGTCAGATGTGGACCGCTAATTATGCACGAGAATCAACAACCACAAACCGAGGCTTTTGAGCTGAGTGAAGCAGAACGTGCCGCCATTGAGCACGAGATGCACCACTACGAAGACCCGCGTGCGGCGTCCATTGAAGCGCTGAAAATCGTACAGAAACAGCGTGGTTGGGTGCCGGATGGGGCGATCTATGAGATCGCGAAAGTGCTGGGTATTCCGGCAAGTGACGTAGAGGGCGTAGCCACGTTCTACAGCCAGATCTTCCGTCAGCCGGTAGGCCGCCATGTGATCCGCTACTGTGACAGCGTTGTCTGCCACATCACCGGTTATCAGGGCATTCAGGCTGCGATTGAGAAAAAGCTCAATATCAAGCCGGGCCAGACCACGTTCGATGGACGCTTTACCCTGCTGCCAACCTGCTGCCTGGGTAACTGCGACAAGGGGCCGACCATGATGATTGATGAGGACACTCACAGCCATCTGACGCCGGAAGCGATTCCTGACCTGCTGGAGCAGTACAAATGAAAACTGTAATTCGTACTGCTGAGACGCATCCGCTGACCTGGCGTCTGCGCGATGACAAACAGCCGGTATGGCTCGATGAATACCAGAGCAAAAACGGCTATGCCGGCGCGCGTAAAGCCCTTGGCGGCATGGCGCCGGACGACATCGTTAATGCGGTGAAAGACTCCGGCCTGAAAGGGCGCGGCGGTGCGGGCTTCTCCACCGGTCTGAAGTGGAGCCTGATGCCGAAAGACGAATCCATGAACATCCGTTACCTGCTGTGTAACGCCGATGAAATGGAGCCGGGCACCTATAAAGACCGCCTGCTGATGGAACAGCTGCCGCACCTGCTGGTGGAAGGCATGCTGATCTCCGCGTTTGCGCTGAAAGCCTACCGTGGCTACATCTTCCTGCGCGGTGAGTACATCGAAGCGGCGGAAAACCTGCGTCGCGCGATTGCCGAAGCCACCGAAGCGGGCCTGCTGGGTAAAAACATTCTGGGTACCGGCTTTGACTTTGAACTGTTCGTGCACACAGGCGCAGGGCGTTATATCTGCGGTGAAGAAACCGCGCTGATTAACTCCCTGGAAGGCCGCCGCGCGAACCCGCGTTCCAAGCCACCGTTCCCGGCAAGCTCCGGCGTATGGGGTAAACCGACCTGCGTAAACAACGTTGAAACCCTGTGTAACGTTCCGGCTATCCTCGCCAACGGCGTGGAGTGGTATCAGGGCATCTCCTCAAGCAAAGATGCTGGTACCAAGCTGATGGGCTTCTCTGGTCGCGTTAAAAATCCTGGCGTCTGGGAACTGCCGTTCGGTACCACCGCACGTGAAATTCTTGAGGACTACGCTGGCGGCATGCGCGATGGCCTGAAATTCAAAGCCTGGCAGCCGGGTGGGGCAGGGACAGACTTCCTGACCGAAGCCCACCTTGATCTGCCAATGGAATTCGAAAGCATTGGTAAAGCAGGCAGCCGTCTGGGTACGGCGCTGGCGATGGCCGTCGACCACGAGATCGGCATGGTCTCGCTGGTGCGTAACCTGGAAGAGTTCTTCGCCCGCGAGTCCTGCGGCTGGTGTACACCGTGCCGTGATGGTCTGCCGTGGAGCGTGAAGATCCTGCGTGCAATCGAACGTGGCGAAGGCCAGCCTGGGGATATCGAGACGCTTGAGCAACTGTGTCGATTCTTAGGCCCGGGTAAAACCTTCTGTGCCCACGCACCGGGTGCCGTCGAACCTCTGCAGAGCGCGATCAAATATTTCCGCGACGAGTTCGAAGCAGGTATCAAGCAGCCGTTCAGTAATACCCATGCGATTAATGGGATTCAGCCGAACCTGCTTAAAGCGCGCTGGTAACGACAAGAATTTTGATTAACGCTCGGTTTCGACCGAGCCAACTGGAAGCATGCTAATGGCTACGATTCATGTAGACGGCAAAGAATACGAAGTCAACGGGGCGGACAACCTGCTGGAAGCTTGTCTGTCTCTTGGCCTCGATATTCCGTACTTTTGCTGGCATCCGGCGCTGGGCAGCGTCGGTGCTTGCCGCCAGTGTGCGGTGAAGCAATATCAAAACGCGGAAGACACGCGTGGTCGCCTGGTGATGTCCTGTATGACGCCAGCCACCGAAGGCACTTTTATTTCGATTGATGACGAAGAAGCCAAACAGTTCCGCGAAAGCGTTGTGGAATGGTTGATGACCAACCACCCGCACGACTGTCCGGTCTGTGAAGAGGGCGGTAACTGCCACCTTCAGGATATGACCGTGATGACCGGCCACAGCTTCCGTCGCTATCGCTTTACCAAGCGTACCCACCGTAACCAGGACCTGGGGCCGTTCATCTCTCACGAAATGAACCGCTGCATCGCCTGCTACCGCTGCGTGCGTTACTACAAAGACTACGCAGACGGTCAGGATCTGGGCGTATATGGCGCGCACGATAACGTCTACTTCGGTCGTCCGGAAGACGGTACGCTTGAAAGCGAATTCTCTGGTAACCTGGTAGAAATCTGCCCGACCGGCGTATTCACGGATAAAACTCACTCCGAGCGTTACAACCGTAAATGGGACATGCAGTTTGCGCCAAGCATCTGCCAGCAGTGTTCCCTCGGCTGTAACACCAGCCCGGGTGAGCGTTACGGCGAGCTGCGTCGTATCGAAAACCGTTACAACGGTACCGTTAACCACTACTTCCTCTGCGACCGCGGTCGTTTCGGCTATGGCTATGTGAACCTGAAAGACCGTCCGCGTCAGCCGGTTCAGCGCCGTGGCGACGACTTCATTACCCTGAATGCTGAACAGGCGATGCAGGGCGCGGCAGATATTCTGCGCCAGTCGAAGAAAGTGATCGGTATCGGCTCCCCGCGCGCCAGCATCGAAAGCAACTTCGCGCTGCGCGAGCTGGTTGGAGCGGAAAACTTCTATACCGGTATCGCCCAGGGCGAGCAGGAACGTCTGCAGCTGGTACTGAAAGTGCTGCGTGAAGGTGGTATTCATACCCCTGCGCTGCGCGAAATCGAATCTTATGATGCGGTCCTGGTGTTGGGTGAAGACCTGACGCAGACGGGCGCACGCGCGGCTCTGGCGGTTCGTCAGGCGGTGAAGGGTAAAGCACGTGAAATGGCAGCGGCGCAGAAAGTGGCTGACTGGCAGATTGCGGCGATCCTGAACATCGGCCAGCGCGCGAAGCATCCTCTGTTTGTGACCAACGTCGACAACACCCGTCTGGACGATATCGCGGCGTGGACCTACTGCGCGCCGGTTGAAGATCAGGCTCGTCTTGGCTTTGCGATTGCCCACGCGCTGGACAGCAGCTCGCCGGCCGTTGAGCTGGATCGCGACCTGCAAAACAAGGTCGACGTGATTGTTCAGGCCCTGGCGGGTGCGAAAAAACCGCTGATTATTTCCGGTACCAACGCCGGTAGCGCCGAGATCATTCAGGCGGCAGCCAACGTTGCCAAAGCCCTGAAAGGCCGCGGTGCGGACGTCGGTGTGACCATGATTGCCCGTGCGGTGAACAGCATTGGTCTGGGCATGATCGGCGGCGGCTCGCTGGAAGAAGCGTTAAGCGAACTGGAATCCGGTGCCGCTGACGCCGTTGTGGTGCTCGAAAACGACCTGCATCGCCACGCCTCTGCCGCTCGCGTTGACGCCGCGCTCTCCAAAGCGCCGCTGGTGATGGTCATTGACCATCAGCGAACCGCGATCATGGACAAAGCGCACCTGGTGCTCTCTGCGGCAAGCTTCGCAGAAAGCGACGGTACCGTTATCAACAACGAAGGTCGCGCACAGCGTTTCTTCCAGGTTTACGACCCGGCGTACTACGACAGCAACACCGTGATGCTGGAAAGCTGGCGCTGGCTGCACTCCCTGCACAGCACCGTGCAGAGCCGTGAAGTGGACTGGACGCAGCTCGATCACGTTATCGACGCGGTAGTGGAAAAACTGCCTCAGCTGGCAGGCATTAAAGATGCCGCACCTGAAGCAAGCTTCCGCATTCGCGGCCAGAAACTGGCGCGTGAACCGCACCGCTACAGCGGCCGTACCGCGATGCGCGCCAACATCAGCGTGCACGAACCGCGCCAGCCGCAGGATAAAGACACCATGTTCGCCTTCTCCATGGAAGGGAACAACCAGCCGTCTGCGCCGCGTTCGCAAATCCCATTCGCATGGGCACCGGGCTGGAACTCCCCGCAGGCATGGAACAAGTTCCAGGCTGAAGTGGGTGGCTCCCTGCGCCACGGCGATCCGGGCGTGCGTCTGATTGAAGCCTCTGAAACCGGTCTGGACTTCTTCACCACCGTACCGGCGAGCTTCCAGGCGCAGGATGGCAGCTGGCGTATCGCGCCGTACTACCATCTGTTCGGTAGCGACGAGCTGTCCCAGCGTTCACCGGTCTTCCAGACCCGCATGCCGCAGCCGTACATCAAGCTCAACCCGGCGGATGCCGCGAAGCTTGGCGTTAACGCGGGCGCAAACATTGCCTTTAGCTATGACGGCCAGACAATCAGCCTGCCGCTGATTATCTCCGAAGGTCTGACAGCAGGGCAGGTGGGTCTGCCGATGGGTATGCCTGGCATCGCGCCGGTTCTGGCGGGTGCGCGTCTTGATAATCTGCAGGAGGCAAAAGCATGAGTTGGTTAACGCCGGATCTTATCGACATCCTGCTGAGCATTCTGAAAGCGATTGTTATCCTGCTGGTGGTAGTCACCTGCGGCGCGTTCATGAGCTTTGGTGAACGTCGTCTGCTCGGTCTGTTCCAGAACCGTTACGGACCGAACCGCGTGGGCTGGGGTGGTTCACTCCAGCTGGTCGCGGACATGATCAAGATGTTCTTTAAAGAGGACTGGATCCCGCGCTTCTCTGACCGCGTGATCTTTACTCTGGCACCGATGATCGCCTTCACCTCGCTGCTGCTGGCGTTTGCTATCGTTCCGGTCAGCCCGACCTGGGTGGTCGCTGACCTGAACATCGGCATTCTGTTCTTCCTGATGATGGCAGGCCTCGCGGTTTACGCGGTGCTGTTCGCAGGCTGGTCCAGTAACAACAAATACTCGCTGCTGGGTGCGATGCGTGCTTCCGCGCAGACGCTGAGCTACGAAGTGTTCCTGGGGCTTTCCCTGATGGGCGTGGTGGCGCAGGCCGGTTCATTCAACATGACCGACATCGTCAATAACCAGGCCGACATCTGGAACGTTATCCCGCAGTTCTTTGGGTTTATTACCTTTGCTATCGCGGGCGTGGCGGTGTGTCACCGTCACCCGTTTGACCAGCCAGAAGCCGAACAGGAACTGGCCGACGGTTACCACATCGAATATTCCGGTATGAAATTCGGTCTGTTCTTCGTGGGCGAGTACATCGGTATCGTCACCATTTCCGCGTTGATGGTAACGCTGTTCTTTGGTGGCTGGCATGGCCCGTTCTTACCGCCGTTCATCTGGTTCGCGCTGAAAACCGCGTTCTTCATGATGATGTTCATTTTGATTCGCGCAGCGTTACCGCGTCCGCGTTATGACCAGGTAATGTCCTTCGGCTGGAAAGTGTGCCTGCCGCTGACGCTCGTCAACTTGTTGGTAACGGCGGCTGTCATTCTCTGGCAGCAGCCATAAGGGGCTATAGACCATGACCTTAAAAGAATTACTGGTAGGCTTTGGTACCCAGGTACGCAGTATCTGGATGATCGGCCTGCACGCGTTTGCCAAACGCGAAACCCGGATGTACCCGGAAGAGCCGGTATATCTGCCGCCGCGCTACCGTGGCCGTATCGTGCTGACGCGCGACCCGGACGGTTCCGAGCGCTGCGTTGCCTGTAACCTGTGTGCGGTAGCGTGTCCGGTAGGCTGTATCTCTTTGCAGAAAGCAGAGACGGTAGACGGCCGCTGGTACCCTGAGTTCTTCCGCATTAACTTCTCACGCTGCATCTTCTGCGGTCTGTGTGAAGAAGCGTGCCCAACCACGGCGATTCAGCTGACTCCAGACTTCGAGCTGGGTGAGTACAAGCGTCAGGACCTGGTGTACGAGAAAGAGGATCTGCTGATTTCCGGTCCGGGCAAATACCCGGAATATAACTTCTACCGGATGGCGGGTATGGCAATCGACGGCAAAGATAAGGGCGAAGCAGAGAACGAAGCTAAGCCTATCGACGTCAAGAGCCTGTTACCGTAAGGAGAGGGCAATGGAATTCGCTTTTTATATCTGTGGCCTTATCGCCATCCTGGCTACGCTGCGAGTGATTACGCACACCAATCCGGTGCATGCGCTGCTGTACTTAATCATCTCGCTGCTGGCCATTTCCGGGGTGTTCTTCGCACTGGGCGCGCACTTCGCCGGTGCGCTGGAAATCATCGTCTACGCCGGGGCCATCATGGTGCTGTTCGTGTTCGTGGTGATGATGCTGAACCTGGGCGGCTCTGAAATAGAGCAGGAACGTCAGTGGTTAAAACCGCAGGTGTGGATTGGTCCGGCAATTTTGTCGGCCATCATGCTGGCGGTGATTGTTTACGCCATTCTGGGCGTCAACGATCAGGGCATCGACGGCACGCCGATTGGCGCTAAAGAGGTCGGTATCACGCTCTTTGGCCCATACGTTCTGGCGGTTGAACTGGCCTCAATGCTGCTGCTGGCAGGTCTGGTTGTTGCTTTCCACGTTGGCCGCGAAGAGCGTGCTGGTGAGGTGCTGAGCAACCGCACTGACGACCGCGCGAAAAGAAAAACGGAGGAGCGCGCATGATCCCCTTAACACATGGACTGATCCTCGCTGCGATTTTATTCGTTCTGGGTTTGACCGGTCTGGTTATCCGCCGCAATCTGCTGTTTATGCTGATCGGTCTGGAAATCATGATTAACGCCTCCGCGCTGGCCTTCGTGGTCGCCGGAAGCTACTGGGGCCAGACCGATGGTCAGGTGATGTACATTCTCGCCATCAGCCTTGCGGCTGCCGAAGCGAGTATTGGCCTGGCGCTGTTGCTGCAGCTCCATCGTCGCCGCCAGAACCTGAACATCGATTCAGTAAGTGAGTTGCGTGGATGAACATGCTTGCCTTAACCATTATTTTTCCGCTGATTGGCTTCGTGCTGCTGGCGTTTTCTCGCGGCCGCTGGTCTGAGAATCTGTCTGCGACCGTGGGCATTGGCTCCATCGGTCTGGCTGCGCTGGTGACGGCGTATGCGGGTATCGATTTCTTTAACAACGGGCGTCAGCCTTTCAGCGTGCCGCTGTGGACCTGGATGTCGGTCGGTGATTTCAACATCGGCTTCAACCTGGTGCTGGATGGCCTCTCGCTGACCATGCTTTCCGTGGTCACCGGCGTTGGCTTCCTGATCCACATGTTCGCCTCCTGGTATATGCGCGGTGAAGAGGGTTACTCCCGCTTCTTCGCCTACACCAACCTGTTTATCGCCAGCATGGTGGTTCTGGTGCTGGCCGATAACCTGCTGCTGATGTATCTGGGCTGGGAAGGCGTAGGTCTGTGTTCTTACCTGCTGATCGGTTTCTACTACACCGATCCGAAGAATGGCGCAGCGGCCATGAAAGCGTTCGTCGTGACCCGCGTGGGTGACGTCTTCCTCGCTTTCGCGCTGTTCATTCTTTACAACGAACTGGGCACGCTGAACTTCCGCGAAATGGTGGAACTGGCGCCGGCGCACTTCGCTGCAGGCAACAACATGCTGTGGTGGGCAACGCTGATGCTGCTGGGTGGTGCCGTGGGTAAATCCGCGCAGCTGCCGTTGCAGACCTGGCTGGCAGACGCGATGGCGGGTCCAACCCCTGTCTCCGCGCTGATCCACGCCGCGACCATGGTCACCGCCGGTGTTTACCTGATTGCGCGTACCCATGGCCTGTTCCTGATGACCCCGGAAATTCTGCATCTGGTGGGTATCGTCGGTGCGGTCACGCTGGTGCTGGCAGGCTTTGCCGCGCTGGTGCAGACCGACATCAAACGCGTTCTCGCGTATTCCACCATGAGCCAGATTGGTTACATGTTCCTCGCGCTGGGCGTTCAGGCGTGGGACGCAGCCATTTTCCACCTGATGACGCACGCGTTCTTTAAAGCGCTGCTGTTCCTCTCATCCGGTTCCGTGATTCTGGCCTGCCATCACGAGCAGAATATCTTCAAGATGGGCGGACTGCGTAAGTCCATTCCGCTGGTGTATGTCTGCTTCCTGGTGGGCGGCGCGGCGCTGGCGGCACTGCCGCTGATCACCGCGGGCTTCTTCAGTAAGGACGAAATCCTTGCGGGTGCCATGGCGAATGGTCATATCAATCTGATGGTTGCGGGTCTGGTCGGTGCGTTCATGACCTCCCTGTATACCTTCCGTATGATTTTCATCGTATTCCACGGTAAAGAACAAATTCACGCTCACGCAGGGAAGGGGATTACCCACCACCTGCCGCTGATTGTGCTGCTGGTACTGTCCACCTTCGTTGGCGCGATGATTGTGCCACCGCTGCAGGGCGTACTGCCAGACACCACCGAGCTTGAGCACGGTCGCGTTCTGACGCTTGAAATCACCTCCGGTGTGGTCGCTATCGCGGGCATCCTGATCGCTGCATGGCTGTGGCTGGGCAAACGTACGCTGGTAACTGCCGTTGCCAACAGCGCGCCGGGCCGTCTGCTGGGCACCTGGTGGTACAACGCGTGGGGCTTCGACTGGCTGTACGACATGATCTTCGTTAAGCCGTTCCTGGGCATTGCGTGGCTGCTGAAGCGCGACCCGCTGAACAGCCTGATGAATATCCCGGCGATCCTTTCCCGCTTTGCAGGTAAAGGCCTGCTGTACAGCGAGAACGGTTACCTGCGCTGGTATGTGGCGTCCATGAGCATTGGTGCGGTTGTCGTGCTGGCGCTGCTGATGGTGTTGCGTTGATCGTTAAGTGAATTTTATTCGAATTCGTTGAAAATCAGGCCCCTGCTGGGGGCCTTAAAAAGGAATGTAAATCGCCATGTTACTACCCTGGCTAATATTAATTCCCTTCATCGGCGGCTTCCTGTGCTGGCAGACTGAACGCTTTGGCGTGAAGATGCCGCGCTGGATCGCGCTGATCACCATGGGATTGACGCTCGCGCTTGGCCTGCAACTGTGGTTGCAGGGCGGTTACTCACTGACTCAGTCTGCGGGCATTCCGCAGTGGCAGTCTGAGTTCATTCTGCCGTGGATCCCGCGTTTCGGCATTACGATCCACCTGGCGATTGACGGTCTGTCGCTGCTGATGGTGGTGCTGACCGGTCTGCTCGGCGTTCTGGCGGTACTTTGCTCCTGGCGAGAAATCGAAAAATACCAGGGCTTCTTCCACCTGAACCTGATGTGGATCCTGGGCGGCGTGATCGGCGTGTTCCTTGCCATCGACATGTTCCTGTTCTTCTTCTTCTGGGAGATGATGCTGGTGCCGATGTACTTCCTGATCGCGCTGTGGGGCCACAAGGCGTCCGACGGTAAAACGCGTATCACGGCGGCAACCAAGTTCTTCATCTATACCCAGGCGAGTGGTCTGGTGATGTTGATTGCCATTCTGGCGCTGGTGTTTGTTCACCACAACGCGACCGGTACCTGGACCTTCAACTACGAAGATCTGCTGAAGACGCCAATGTCCCACGGCGTTGAATACCTGCTGATGCTGGGCTTCTTCATCGCGTTCGCGGTGAAAATGCCGGTCGTTCCGCTGCACGGCTGGCTGCCAGACGCGCACTCTCAGGCACCAACGGCGGGCTCCGTTGACCTGGCGGGCATCTTGCTGAAAACGGCGGCCTACGGTCTGCTGCGTTTCGCACTGCCGCTGTTCCCGAATGCCTCCGCTGAGTTCGCACCGATTGCCATGTGGCTGGGTGTGATCGGTATCTTCTACGGTGCCTGGATGGCCTTCACGCAGTACGACATTAAGCGTCTGATTGCCTACACATCCGTTTCCCACATGGGCTTCGTGCTGATTGCTATCTACACCGGCAGCCAGCTGGCGTACCAGGGCGCGGTGATCCAGATGATTGCGCACGGTCTGTCCGCAGCCGGCCTCTTCATCCTGTGCGGTCAGCTGTACGAACGTCTGCATACCCGCGACATGCGTATGATGGGCGGCCTGTGGAGCAAAATTAAATGGCTGCCAGCGCTGTCCATGTTCTTCGCGGTGGCTACCCTGGGGATGCCGGGTACCGGTAACTTCGTCGGCGAATTTATGATTCTGTTCGGCAGCTTCAAAGTGGTACCGGTGATTACCGTGATCTCCACCTTTGGTCTGGTGTTCGCTTCCGTGTACTCGCTGGCGATGCTGCACCGCGCCTACTTCGGTAAAGCGAAGAGCGAAATTGCTGCACAAGAACTGCCGGGGATGTCGCTGCGTGAGCTGTTCATCATCCTGCTGCTGGTCGTACTGCTGGTGCTGCTGGGCTTCTTCCCGCAGCCGATTCTGGATACCTCGCATAGCGCGATGGGTAACATCCAGCAGTGGTTTGTTAATTCTGCTTCTACTACAAGGCCGTAATTCGCCATGACAATAACTCCACAACAACTGATCGCGCTGCTACCGCTGCTGATCGTCGGATTGACGGTGGTGGTTGTGATGCTCTCCATTGCGTGGCGACGCAATCACTTCCTGAATGCCACGCTGTCGGTCATCGGCCTGAACGCCGCGTTAGTCTCTCTCTGGTTTGTTGGCCAGGGTGGGGCGATGGACGTCACGCCGCTGATGCGCGTTGACGGTTACGCCATGCTGTATACCGGTCTGGTGCTGCTGGCGAGCCTGGCAACCTGTACCTTTGCGTACCCGTGGCTCGAAGGCTACAACGACAATAAAGAAGAGTTTTACCTGCTGGTTCTGATTGCCGCGCTGGGCGGCATTCTGCTGGCGAATGCGAACCACCTGGCCGCGCTGTTCCTCGGTATTGAGCTGATCTCTCTGCCGCTGTTCGGTCTGATTGGTTACGCCTTCCGTCAGAAGCGCTCCCTGGAAGCAAGCATCAAGTACACCATTCTGTCTGCTGCTGCGTCCTCGTTCCTGCTGTTTGGTATTGCGCTGCTGTACGCACAGTCCGGTAACCTCTCTTTCATGGCGCTCGGCAAGAGCCTCGGTGACGGCATGCTGCATGAGCCGCTGCTGCTGGCAGGTCTGGGCATGATGATTGTTGGCCTTGGCTTCAAACTCTCTCTGGTGCCGTTCCACCTGTGGACGCCAGACGTATACCAGGGCGCCCCGGCTCCGGTGTCGACCTTCCTGGCGACGGCGAGCAAGATCGCTATCTTCGGTGTGGTCATGCGTCTGTTCCTGTACGCGCCTGTGGGTGACAGCGAAGCGGTTCGCGTGGTGCTGGGCATTATCGCGTTCGTCTCCATCATCTTCGGTAACCTGATGGCGCTGAGCCAGACCAACATTAAGCGTCTGCTGGGCTACTCGTCTATCTCTCATCTGGGCTACCTGATGGTGGCGCTGATTGCGCTGCAGAGCGGCGAGATGTCGATGGAAACCGTAGGCGTGTATCTGGCCGGTTACCTGTTCAGCAGCCTCGGCGCCTTCGGCGTAGTGAGCCTGATGTCCAGCCCGTACCGTGGCCCGGATGCCGATTCACTGTTCTCCTACCGTGGTCTGTTCTGGCACCGTCCGATCCTGTCCGCGGTAATGACCGTGATGATGCTCTCTCTGGCAGGTATCCCGATGACGCTCGGCTTCATCGGTAAGTTCTACGTGCTGGCTGTGGGTGTGCAGGCGCACCTGTGGTGGCTGACCGCGGGCGTGGTTATCGGCTCCGCGATTGGTCTCTACTACTACCTGCGCGTGGCCGTGAGCCTGTACCTGAGCGCGCCTCAGCAGCTCAACCGTGATGCCCCAACCAACTGGCAGTACAGCGCCGGTGGTATCGTCGTGCTTATCTCCGCACTGCTGGTGCTGATCTTCGGTATCTATCCGCAGCCGCTGATTGATATCGTGCAGCGAGCGATGCCGCTGATGTAAAAACAAAAAACCCGCCTCGGCGGGTTTTTTTATGGTTTTCTCCCTCTCCCCGTGGGAGAGGGCCGGGGTGAGGGCA
>NZ_QFXN01000228.1:0-25452 GCF_003144775.1 Enterobacter sp. CGMCC 5087
CAGCTGCTTCCGGCTAATCAACGGCCCGTCAATCTTCTTCATCGAGCGGTCCAGCACTTCCTCAATCACCGACGACAGCTCGTTCAGCTCAAACTTCGCGACGTACCCGTCGGCCTTTACCTTGCGAATATGGTCTTCGTTGGCGTTGCCGGAAAGGGAAGAGTGGATCACTACCGGAATGTCCTTCAATACCGGGTCGGTTTTGATTTTGCGCGTCAGCGTAAAACCGTCCATCTCCGGCATTTCGAGGTCGGTCAGCACCAGAGCGATCTTATCAGTGATGGGAACTCCTTCAGCCTGCGCCTGTGCGGCCAGCACGCCAATTTTCTCCCACGCGTCTTTGCCGGTGATATGCAGCTGCGCGGGGATCTCCATCGCCTGCAGACCTTTCTCCAGCATCGATCGCGCCACCTTGGAATCTTCTGCAACGATGGCGACAGCGCCCGGCTTGATATGGAATTTGGTGGTCTTCAGATTCGTGGCGTGCAGATCGTGATTGGCCGGGGTGATGTCATACAGGATCTGCTCAACGTCCAGCACCATCGCCAGATCGTTGGTATCGGTCTTCTCGTCAAGACACGCGATGCTGGTGATGTAGCGACCGCTAACGGCGGTTTCCGCCGCATGCACCTGCTTCCAGTCCAGACGCATGATGTTCTCAACCGATTCCACGGCAAACGCCTGCACGCTGCGCGCATATTCGGTGATCAGCAGGATGTTCAGCCCGGTGGTAGGCTTACAGCCCGCCACGGCGGCCAGGTCAATCACCGGGATCACCTGATCGCGAATATTCACCATTCCCATCAGCGGCGATTTCATCCCGGCGGGTTTCGTGAACTCCGGCATCGGCACAATTTCACGCAGCTTAAAGACGTTAATGCCAAACAGCTCGGATTTATTTTCGTTCAGAGAGGTGCCAAGACGGAACAGCAACAGTTCAAAACGGTTCGACAGGGTCAGATTCGCCCTGTCATCAATATCTTTCTGGAAATTATCCATTCTACCCTCGAGAGAAATGCTGACCTTTTAATCGTTATCGGCATCCTGAGGGAAAAATGAAGGACTAAACGCTAACCTGAGCGAAATCTTCGGCCAGCTCACATTCCGGGAACAGCGCACGGCACTCTGCCAGCAGCTTTTCGCAGCCCCGCGCGTCGTAGCGCGAGCTGACGTGGGTGACGATGAGCCGCCCGACGCCCGCGTCGCGGGCAAGCTGCGCCGCCTGACGCGTGGAGCTATGCCCCCGGCTGTTGGCTTTCTCTTCCATCGCCGTTTCAAGGGTTGCTTCATGCACCATCACGTCCACGCCCTGAGACAGCGTGAGCGCCGCCGGGCACGGGGCCGTATCGCCAAAAATCGCCAGTTTTTTGCCGGGCTGCGGTGCTGCGAGATAATCCTGGCCGTTAATGACGCGTCCGTCCTCCAGCGTGACGGTCTCTCCGTGCTTCAGACGCTGGAACAGCGGCCCGGGTTTTACGCCATCGGCCATCAGCGCGGCGGCATCCAGCGCGCCGGGTTTATCATGCGCATCAATGCGGTAGCCATAGCACTCCACAGGATGATTGAGCGGTTGAGCGGTAACCCGGTAATCCCCGTCATCAAAAACCAGGCCTTCGGCAATCTCAACGACCTCCAGCGGATAATCTGTCCATGACCCGCTCAGGCGCAGCGTAGTTTCGACAAATTCACGAATACCCGCAGGCCCGTAAATCGTCAGCGGGTTGGCGTTACCGGCCATCGAGCGGCTGCACAGCAGGCCGGGAAGGCCAAACAGATGGTCGCCATGCAGATGGGTGATAAAAATTTTATCCAGCTTGCCGGGGTGATAAGCGGTGTGTAACAGCTGATGCTGCGTGCCTTCACCGCAGTCAAACAGCCACAGCCCGCCGCGGGTGGGATGCTTAAGATCCAGCAGGATCGCCGTAACGTTTCGTGAGCGGGTTGGCACGCCAGCGGACGTACCCAAAAAAATCAGTTCCATAACGCAATCAGCCCTTTGCCGAACGGGGAGGGGTTTAGTATAACGTGATGAACCCCAGGAAGGAGACTGACATGATCCAGTGGCAAGATTTACATCATAGCGACCTCACCGTTGATTCACTTTACGCCCTGCTGAAGCTGCGCTGTGAAGTGTTTGTTGTGGAACAGACCTGCCCGTATCAGGACATCGACGGCGATGACCTCGTTGGTGAGAACCGCCATATCCTCGGCTGGCGGGATAACGAGCTGGTGGCATATGCGAGGATTCTGAAAAGCGAAGACGATTTTGAGCCTGTCGTCATTGGCCGCGTCATCATCAGCGGCAAGGCGCGCGGTGAAAAGCTGGGCTATCAGCTGATGGAAAAAACGCTGGAGGCGTGCCGGAAACAGTGGCCGGACAAGGCGTTATACCTGGGCGCGCAGGCGCATCTTCAATCCTTTTACGGACACTTTGGCTTTGCGCCAGTGACGGATGTATATGACGAAGATGGTATTCCGCATATCGGCATGGCGCGAGAAGTGAAACAGGCGTAATGGCATCTCGTTGGCTATAGTTAGCGGACTGGTGTACTAACATGGAGAAAAATATGTCATTTCAATCTTGGGATACCCGTATCGACGACGACCTGGCCTTGCTGAGCGAAACGCTGGAAGAGGTGTTGCGTTCCTCGGGCGACCCTGCCGATCAGAAATATATTGAGCTAAAAGCCCGCGCCGAGCAGGCGCTACATGAAGTGAAAAACCGCGTCAGCCATGCGTCTGATACCTACTACTACCGTGCCAAAAAAGCGGTGTATCGCGCCGATGATTACGTGCATGAAAAACCGTGGCAGGGTATTGGGGTGGGTGCTGCCGTGGGGCTGGTGCTGGGGCTGCTGTTAGCCCGTCGTTAAGCCGCTTAACCACTCCCTATACGTGGGTACTGCTATTTATGGCCAGTACCCCGTATAATATGACGTTTTAACAGGGAGAGGTTCGCGTGAATTCGATTTTCCTCGCGCTGGAGCAACTGCGTACCCAGCTATCGCAAGCGTTACCCGCAGTACCCGGCATACGTCATTTCGACGTCACTTTCCCGTTAAACGACGCCTTCGATCCCCTCGCATGGCTGGGCGAGCAGCAATGTTATCCGCAGTTTTACTGGCAGCAGCGTAACGGTGATGAAGAGCTGGCCGCGCTGGGGGCGGTCACCCAATTTTCCTCTCTGGCATTAGCCTCGCAGTTTTTGCGCGCGCAAAACGCGGCAAGTGATACCCGCATCTGCGGCCTGAACGCCTTTAATCCCGAACAGGGTAGCCTCTTTTTACCGCGACTGCTCTGGCGACGCACCGCCGGCAACGCCACGCTGCGCCTTCAGCTGTGGAGCGACCGCTCGCTTGTGGAGGATGCCCGCGTCGCGCAGGATTTTTTACAGCGGCTTCGTTCTGCCAGATCTATCCGTCCGCTCTCCGTGCAGGTTGAGCACGAAACCCATCAGCCGCAGCAGGCCGAATGGCTGAAGCTTATCCGCAGGGCGACGGAGACCATCGCGCGCGGTGATTTTGAAAAGGTTGTGCTCGCCCGGGCAACCGATCTGCAGTTCACACAGCGCGTTAACCCTGTCGCGCTAATGGCCGCCAGCCGCGCCCTCAATTTACATTGCTATCATTTCTGCATGGTATTCGACGCCCGCAACGCGTTTCTTGGCTCTACGCCCGAGCGTCTCTGGCGGCGGCGAGGCAAGCTGCTGCGCACGGAAGCGCTCGCGGGAACCGTCGCCAGCCATACCGATGATAGCCAGGCGCAGCGTCTCGGCGAGTGGCTGCTGAACGATGATAAAAACCAGCGCGAAAATATGCTGGTGGTGGAAGATATCTGCCAGCGTCTTCAGCACTCTACGCAGACGCTTGAGGTACTGCCCCCCCAGGTGGTACGCCTGCGTAAGGTGCAGCATTTGCGCCGCTGTATCTGGACCGAGCTGAAACAGGCCGACGACGTGCAGTGTCTGCTCATGTTACAGCCGACCGCGGCCGTTGCCGGATTACCCCGACAGCCCGCGCGCGAGTTTATCCAGAAGGTTGAACCCTTTAACCGCGAGTGGTACGCCGGTTCGGCCGGGTATTTATCCCCCGAACAGAGTGAGTTCTGCGTGGCGCTGCGCTCCGCGCGCGTTCAGGAGGACTCCCTGCGGCTCTACGCCGGCGCCGGTATTGTCAGCGGATCTGACCCGGAGCAGGAGTGGCAGGAGATTGAAAACAAAGCAGCCGGATTGCGCTCTCTGCTCCTAAGGGATTAATACAGATTCGCGCAATCCCGATTCATATCAAAATTCCAATTTTTTCTATTATTTATACTGTGTCGCATTCTTGATACCGGACAATCTCATGTCAGTAAGTTCTTTTAACCGACGCTGGGCGGCGGTGATCCTTGAAGCCCTGACGCGCCATGGCGTCAGGC
Source organism: Enterobacter sp. CGMCC 5087 (assembly GCF_003144775.1). Lineage (NCBI taxonomy): Bacteria > Pseudomonadati > Pseudomonadota > Gammaproteobacteria > Enterobacterales > Enterobacteriaceae > Enterobacter > Enterobacter sp. CGMCC 5087. The sequence continues at coordinate 4,417 of NZ_QFXN01000228.1, forward strand.
ACGTGTGTATTGCACCGGGTTCTCGCTCAACGCCGCTGACGCTGGCGGCCGCTGAAAACCGGGCGTTGATTCACCACACCCACTTTGATGAACGCGGTCTCGGCCATCTGGCGCTGGGTCTGGCGAAAGTCAGCAAAGAACCTGTGGCGGTGATCGTCACCTCCGGTACCGCCGTGGCGAACCTCTATCCGGCCCTGATTGAAGCCGGGTTAACGGGTGAAAGACTGATCTTACTGACGGCCGATCGTCCCCCTGAGCTTATCGACTGCGGTGCCAATCAGGCCATTCGCCAGCCGGGGCTCTTTTCTTCGCATCCTTCGCAGACGATTTCGTTACCGCGTCCCACCCAGGATATTCCGGCAAGCTGGCTGGTCTCCACCGTCGATCACGCCATGGAGACGTTGCGCAGCGGGGCTTTGCATATCAACTGCCCGTTTGCCGAGCCGCTGTACGGCGAGCTGGACGACACGGGTCTTGACTGGCAGCAGTCTCTCGGCGACTGGTGGCAGAGTGAAAAACCGTGGCTGCGCGAGCAGACGCATCTTGAGAGCGCGAAACAGCGCGACTGGTTCTTCTGGCGGCAGAAGCGCGGCGTGGTTATCGCTGGGCGCATGAGCGCCGCCGAAGGCAAGCTGGTCGCTGAATGGGCGCAAACCCTCGGCTGGCCGCTGATTGGCGATGTGCTTTCCCAGACCGGTCAGCCGCTGCCGTGCGCCGATCTCTGGCTGGGTAACGCGAAAGCGGTCACCGAGCTTGCGCAGGCGCAGATTGTGGTCCAGCTTGGATCGAGTTTGACCGGCAAACGGTTACTGCAGTGGCAGGCCACCTGCACCCCGGAAGAGTACTGGCTGGTGGATTCGCTGGAAGGACGGCTTGACCCGGCGCACCACCGCGGCCGTCGTCTGGTCAGCAGCATCGACGCCTGGCTGACGCTTCATCCGGCTGAGAAACGAAAGTCGTGGGCGGTGGCTATACCGGACCTTTCGCGCCAGGCGTGGGAACTGACCAAAGCGCACTGTGAAGCGTTTAGCGAAGCCGGGCTGGCGCACCGCATTCGCCAGTGCCTGCCTGAACAGGGGCAGCTGTTTGTCGGCAACAGCCTGGTCGTGCGGCTGATTGACGCTTTCTCGAAGCTGCCCGCGGGCTACCCGGTGTACAGCAACCGCGGTGCCAGCGGCATCGACGGGCTGATCTCGACGGCGGCGGGCGTGCAGCGCGCCAGCGCGAAATCGACGCTGGCGATCGTGGGCGATCTCTCCGCGCTCTACGATCTCAACGCGCTGGCGCTGCTGCGTCAGGCGTCAGCCCCGTTTGTGCTGATTGTGGTCAACAACAACGGCGGGCAGATTTTCTCCCTGTTGCCAACGCCTCAGAGCGAACGCGAGCGTTTCTATCTGATGCCGCAGAACGTGCAGTTCGAACACGCCGCGGCGATGTTTAGCCTGAAATACCATCGCCCGGAAAGCTGGGAACAGCTGGACGCGGCATTAAGCAGCGCCTGGAAACAGCCGGGCGCGACGCTGATCGAGCTGGTGGTGAACGAGGCTGACGGTGCGCAGGCCCTGCAAAGCCTGCTGGCGCAGGCGAGCCAGCTGTGATCCTCTCGGGCGTGCAGCAGGGTGGCAAACCGGGCTATCCCTGGCTGGTCTTTTTGCACGGTTTTTCCGGCGACTGCCGCGAATGGCAGAGGGTCGGTGAAGGGCTCAGCGATTATCCCCGGCTGTATCTGGATCTGCCGGGTCACGGCGGATCCCGGAATCTGGGCGTTACGGGGTTTGACGAGATTAGCACGTCGCTCACCCGAACCCTTCTTAGTTACAACATACTTAAATTCTGGCTCATCGGGTACTCCCTCGGCGGCCGCATTGCGATGTTTCATGCCTGCCAGCAGCCGAAGGGGCTGCTCGGGGTGATTGTTGAAGGTGGACATCCGGGCCTGCAGGATGCCGATGCGCGAAATGCGCGGCTGGCGTCCGACCGCCGCTGGGCAGCGCGTTTTCGCTCCGAACCGCTGGAGAAGGTGTTCGCTGACTGGTACCAACAGCCCGTGTTTGCCTCCCTCACGGACGCCCAGCGCGAGGCGCTGATTACCCTGCGCAGCCAGAACAACGGCGCGACGCTGGGGATGATGCTCGAGGCGACCTCGCTGGCCGTGCAGCCGGATTTGCGTGCCGCGCTTAGCGCACGCGATTTCTCTTTTGACTATCTCTATGGCGAACGGGATGAAAAGTTCGCGGCCCTTGCCGCGGAAGTGAACGCCGTTCGCCATGCAATTCCCAATGCCGGACACAACGCCCACCGGGAAAACCCCGATGCGGTTATCGCGAGTCTGGCTCAGATACTGCGTTATCGAATAAAGGACACTCTATGATCTACCCTGATGAAAACATGCTTTACGCCCCGGTTGAATGGCAGGACTGCTCCGAAGGCTACACCGACATTCGCTACCACAAATCCACCGACGGCATTGCCAAAATCACCATCAACCGCCCGCAGGTACGTAACGCCTTCCGTCCGCTGACCGTGAAAGAGATGATTCAGGCCCTGGCGGATGCGCGCTACGACGACAACATCGGCGTGATTGTCCTGACCGGCGAAGGCGATAAAGCGTTCTGCTCCGGCGGCGATCAGAAAGTGCGCGGCGACTACGGCGGATACCAGGACGATGCGGGTACCCACCACCTGAACGTCCTCGATTTCCAGCGCCAGATCCGCACCTGTCCAAAACCGGTGGTGGCGATGGTGGCGGGCTACTCCATCGGCGGCGGTCACGTGCTGCACATGATGTGCGATCTGACCATTGCCGCTGAGAACGCCATTTTTGGCCAGACCGGTCCGAAAGTGGGATCCTTCGACGGCGGCTGGGGCGCCTCGTACATGGCACGCATCGTCGGGCAGAAAAAAGCCCGCGAAATCTGGTTCCTGTGCCGTCAGTACAACGCTCAGGAAGCGCTGGATATGGGCCTGGTGAATACCGTGGTGCCGATTGCCGATCTCGAAAAAGAGACCGTTCGCTGGTGCCGCGAAATGCTGCAAAACAGCCCGATGGCGCTGCGCTGCCTGAAGGCCGCTCTCAACGCCGACTGCGACGGTCAGGCGGGTCTGCAGGAGCTGGCGGGCAACGCCACCATGCTGTTCTACATGACCGAAGAGGGTCAGGAAGGGCGCAACGCGTTTAACGAAAAACGCCAGCCGGACTTCAGCAAATACAAACGGAATCCGTAATGCGTCGCGCGCAGGTTTACCGCTGGCAGATACCGATGGACGCGGGCGTGGTGCTGCGTGAACGGCGGTTAAAAACCCGTGACGGTTTCGTCGTGCATCTGCAGCAGGACGAGCGGGAAGGCTGGGGCGAAATTTCACCTCTGCCGGGTTTTAGCCTGGAGTCGCTGGATGACGCGCAGTCAGCATTGCTGGCGTGGGCGGACGCGTGGCGTGAGGGCGCGGATCCGGCGTTGCCGGACGTGCCTTCCGCGGCTTTTGGCATCAGCTGCGCGCTGGCGGAGCTGGACGGCAGCCTGCCTGAAGAGGCTAACTACCGCGCGGCACCGCTCTGTACGGGCGATCCTGACGAGCTGTTCGCGCTGCTCTCCGCCATGCCGGGCGATAAAGTGGCGAAAATTAAAGTCGGTCTCTACGAAGCGGTGCGCGATGGCATGGTCGCTAACCTGCTGCTGGAGGCGATCCCCGACCTCCATTTGCGTCTGGACGCTAACCGCGCCTGGACGCCGCTCAAGGCGCAGCAGTTTGCTAAGTACGTCAACCCGGCGTACCGCAACCGCATTGCCTTCCTCGAAGAGCCGTGCAAAACCCGCGACGATTCGCGCGCGTTTGCCCGCGAAACGGGGATTGCCATCGCCTGGGACGAAAGCCTGCGTGAGGACGATTTTGAATTTATCGCCGAGCCCGGCGTCAGCGCGGTGGTGATTAAACCGACGCTGACCGGCAGCCTGGCGAAGGTGCGCGAGCAGGTCGCGGCGGCGCACGCTTCGGGGCTGACGGCGGTCATCAGCTCGTCGATTGAGTCCAGCCTTGGGCTGACACAGCTGGCGCGCATTGCCGCCTGGCTAACGCCGGATACGATCCCCGGCCTCGACACGCTGAACCTGATGCAGGCCCAGCTTATCCGCACGTGGCCGGACAGCGCGCTGCTGTGCCTCGACGTCACGGCGCTGGAGCCGTTGTTATGAGTTTTACCGACTGGCCGTGGCGGCACTGGCGCGCGCAGTTTGCTGATAAACCGGCCCTGAGGCTGAACGATGAGGTGCTCAGCTGGCAACAGCTGTGCGCCCGCATCGACCGCCTTGCGGCAGAGTTTCACCTGCAGGGCGTGGAGGAGGGCAACGGCGTGCTGCTGCTGGCCCATAATCACCCCCAAACCCTGCTGGCGTGGCTCGCCCTGCTCCAGTGCGGGGCGCGTATTCTTCCCGTTAATCCGCAGCTGCCTCGCCCGCTGCTGGACGTGTTGCTCCCGCAGATGACGCTGCGCTTTGCGCTGGTGCTGGACGGTATCTGCGACGGTCTTCCTGCCCTGAGCATGCGCGAGCGCGCGGGGGAATATCGCGTTGCGTGGCAGCCGTCGCGGATGGCGTCGATGACGCTGACCTCCGGCTCCACCGGGCTGCCGAAAGCGGCGGTGCATACCTGCGCCGCCCATCTCGCCAGCGCGCGCGGAGTGCTGGCGCTGATGCCCTACGGCGAAGACGACGACTGGCTGCTTTCGCTGCCGCTGTTTCACGTTTCCGGCCAGGGGATTTTATGGCGCTGGCTGCAGGCCGGCGCGCGGTTAACCGTGCGCGAGAAACATCCGCTGGCGCAGGCTTTGCGCGACTGTACCCACGCCTCGCTGGTGCCGACCCAGCTCTGGCGTCTGCTTAATACCCGTCAGCCTGTCACACTGAAAGCGGTGCTGCTGGGCGGTGCCGCCATCCCTGTGGAGTTGACGCAGCAGGCGCGCGAGCAGGGAATTCGCACCTTCTGCGGCTACGGCCTGACCGAGTTTGCCTCTACCGTCTGCGCAAAAGCGGCGGACGGCGAGCCGGACGTAGGCTATGCGCTGCCGGGCAGAGAGGTGCAGGTAGTTAACGGTGAGGTCTGGATCCGGGCAGAGAGTATGGCCTCAGGCTACTGGCGGGACGGCGAATTGGTTCCGCTGACCAACGCGCAGGGATGGTTCGCCACCCGCGATCGCGGTGAATGGCATGACGGCCGCCTGACGATCCTCGGCCGCATGGACAACCTCTTTTTTAGCGGCGGAGAAGGGATCCAGCCGGAGAGCCTTGAGCGCGTTATCGCCCGCCATCCGCAGATTAACCAGGTGTTTATCGTCCCGCTGGACGACGCCGAGTTTGGACAGCGTCCGGTGGCGGTGGTGGAGTGCGAGCCGGGAACGGATATCAGCTGTTTACCTGACTGGGTCAGGGATAAGGTGGCGCGTTTTGAGCAACCCGTCCGCTGGCTGCTGTTGCCGACCGAACTCAAAAATGGCGGCATTAAAGTCTCGCGCCGCGCGTTGCAGCAGTGGGTGAACGCCTCGCTGAAGGGATAATAGCCGTTTCAAATAATTACAATCTACTGACCTGCCGCACGCAGAGTGCTTGATCCCCGGAAGACTCCGGTTAAAATCTCGCGGTTTTGGGACTTGTTTATAATAATTGTGTGGGATCACGACAATGAAAAAAGCGGCATTAGTGGGCTTCGGCCTGATGGTTGTATCTGCGGCGGCTAACGCCATCAGCATTAACGGCTCGGCGGGTCAGGATTATACCCACCTGGGCTTTGGCATGGGTACCGAGACTTCCGGTCTGGCGATGACCGGCGGCTGGACGCATAACGATGACGACGGCGACGCGGCGAGCCTCGGCCTGGGTCTGAACGTTCCTCTTGGCCCGTTCCTGGCCACCGTCGGCGGTAAAGGTATCTATACCAACCCAAATGACGGTGACGAAGGGTACGCGGCGGCAGTGGGCGGCGGCCTGCAGTGGAAAATTGGCGACAGCTTCGGCCTGTTTGGTGAGTACTACTACTCTCCAGATTCCCTCTCAAGCGGTATCGAAAGCTATGAAGAGGCCAACGCTGGCGCACGCTGGACCATCATGCGTCCGATTACCATCGAAGCGGGCTATCGCTATCTGAACCTGGCCGGCAAAGACGGCAACCGCGACAACGCGTTGGCCGACGGCCCGTACGTGGGCGTCAGCGCAGGCTTCTAATCACACTGGCGCGGCGTTCTGTCGCGCCAGTTTCTCTCTTCTCGACCCCGCGTTTGCGCTATAGTGTTTTGACCAAATAAGCGGGAGAACATAATGATTAACGTGGAGATGTTATCCACCGGCGACGAAGTGCTGCATGGACAAATTATTGATACCAATGCTGCCTGGCTTGCCGATCTTTTCTTTGAGCAAGGATTACCGTTAACGCGCCGCAATACGGTGGGCGACAATCTTGAGTCGCTGGTCGCTATTCTGCGCGAGCGCAGCGAACACTGCGACGTGCTGATTGTGAATGGCGGACTCGGCCCCACCGGTGACGATCTCAGCGCGCTGGCCGCCGCGACCGCAAAAGGCGAAGGGCTGGTGCTGCACGAGGCGTGGCTTTCGCAGATGGAGCGCTTTTTCTCCGAACGCGGCCGCGTCATGGCCTCCAGCAACCGCAAACAGGCTGAAATTCCCGCCAGCGCCGAGCTGGTCGATAACCCGGTGGGTACCGCGTGCGGGTTTGCCATGCAGCTGAACCGCTGCCTGATGTTCTTCACGCCGGGCGTGCCCTCAGAATTTAAAGTGATGGTCGAGCAGCAGATCCTGCCGCGCCTTCGCGATCGTTTTACCCTGCCTGAACCGCCGCTGTGCCTGCGTCTGACCACCTTTGGCCGCTCGGAAAGCGATCTGGCCCAGAGCCTTGACCCTCTCCCGCTGCCGCCGGGCGTCTCCATGGGCTACCGCTCCTCCATGCCGATCATTGAACTCAAGCTGACAGGCCCGGCCGAGCAGAAAGAGGCGATGCTGGCCCTGTGGCCCGAGGTGCAGCGCGTGGCGGGCGAAAGCCTGATCTTTGAAGGGACGGAAGGGCTGCCCGCGCAGATTGCGACGCATCTGCAGTCGCGTCAGCTGAGCGTGACCTTAAGCGAGCAGTTCACCGGTGGCCTGCTGGCCCTGCAGCTGTCGCGCGTAAACGCGCCGCTGCTGGCCAGTGAAGTGGTGCCGTTCCAGCAGGAGACCCTGGCGCAGACCGCCCGCTGGGCTTCCGAGAGAAGGGTGAAGCATTTTGCCGGTCTGGCGCTGTTCGTCGGGGGGCTGGACGAGGAATGCCTTAACTTCGCGCTGGCGACGCCGGAAGGCACCTGGGCCCTGCGGGTAAAAATGAGTATCACCCGCCACAGCCTGGCGGTGCGTCAGGAGGTTTGCGCTATGATGGCGCTGAACATGCTGCGCCGCTGGCTGAATGGCAAAGAGGTTGCCAGCGAGCACGGCTGGATTAACGTTGTCGAGTCGCTGTTCATTGAGTAAAACCTGTGCCGGGGCCTTTCGCCCCGGCACTGTTTAGCCCAGCGCCTTCGCCAGCAGGGTGATCGGATGTTCGCAGCGCTTGCTGGTGGACATCTCAATCTGCCACTTGCAGGTTTCGCAGTCCGTTACCACGATATCCGCGCCGCTCTCTTCAATCTGACGGAACAGCGGGGCGCCAATCGCCTGCGACGTTTCGTAGTTTTCACGCTTAAAGCCGTAGGTTCCTGCAATCCCGCAGCAGCGCGAGTCCAGCACCGTCAGCTCCAGGCCTGGAATAAGCCGCAGTAGCTCAAGCGTATAGAGCGACCAGCCCATTTTTTCCATGTGACACGGCGTGTGATAGACCACTTTCAGCGGTAATGTCCCCAGCGGCAACGTCTGCCCGCTATCGAGCTTACGCCACAGGAAGCGTGTCGCTAGCTCGATGTGCTCGCGCAGGCCGGTGTTATCCACGTCCAGCAGATGCGGGTACTCGTCGCGCAGGGTGAAGGTACAGGTGGACGAGGTCGCCAGCACCGGAATACCTTTATCGACAATCGCTTCGCGCAGTGACCTGACATTGCTCTGAGCCTGCCTGCGCGCTTTATCGGTAAACCCGTTGGCGATCAGCGGTACGCCGCAGCACTTCTCTTTGTTCAGTAACTGAACGCCTGTTCCCATGGCGTTCAGCACCTTCAGCAGATCTTTACCCAGCTGCGGATGGTTGTAATTCACATAGCAGCCGTGGAAGAAGGCCACCTGGTCGGCATACTTCGCCTGTTCCGCCGCGACGGATTTATACCAGCGGCGGAAGGTGCCGTGAGAATATTTCGGCAGGCTGCGGTGATGAGCTATCTTCAGCGTGGCATCCAGCAGCTGGCGCACCGGTTTGAGAGAGGTCGCGGCATTCACCAGCGGGGCAAACGGCGTCGAGACGCTGCCCATCAGATCGGTGTGGCTCAGAATAGCGTCACGCAGCGTCGGCTTTTGCGTGCTGTAGCGCGCCCGGGCTCGCTGGATGATATCGCCGATTTTCACATCCGACGGGCAGGCGACTTCGCAGCGTTTGCAGTTGATGCAGTATTTCAGCGCCTCGTCGTATAGCTTGCCGTCCTTCAGGCGCAGACGCTCGCCGTCCGGCCCGGCCTGTTTTGGGCCGGGATAGCGTGGGTTCACGCCACTCACCGGGCAGACGGTGGTACACAGCGTGCATTTAATGCAGCTTTCAAAACGAGTGTCGTTCATTGTTCAGCCTCCGTGCGCTGGCTAATCTGCTCTGCCACATACAGCGCCGTGACGGCGCAGACTCCGCCACCGCATCCCTGGGCAATGGGATCGTACCCGCCCAGCAGCGAGCCGATGGCAAAGAGATTACTGACGGGCTTACCGGAAAGTTGCGGATGCAGCTGGCTATCGACAATCACGCCGAACTGCTGCCAGGGCTGCGGCGAGAAGAAATCACTTTGATACCAGTCCGCACGGGAGGCTCGCTGGCGAACATCGAGCCCCATAATGGCTTCCCGGATGCCCTCCCGGCTGCTCAGCAGCCCGTTGCTGAAGAAGCTGCCGCTTGCCAGCACCGTAAAGCGCGCGCGAAGCGGAATATCGTCGTGGTTGCGCGTCCAGACTTCGCTCACCGCGCAGTCGGTCAGGGTGATTTTTTTCACCTCATCACCCGCCATCCACACGCCGCCCTGCGCGACAAACTGGCGCTGGAGCTGGGTATGCAGGCGAATGCCGGGTACGGAAGGGGGCAGGGTTGGCAGCAGGCCGAGCGAGCAGGGCAGACGATCCGAGAGCCAGCGCCAGAGCCGGTTGTCGTTCAGGCCAAAGCACGCGGGCATCAATAGCGCATCGCATCCTGCCGCAAGCGGGCTGAGCGCCTCATACAGCAGCGGCCATTTGTCCTCGTTATCCAGAAAACGGGCGATATTCACCGCGCGAAACTCGCTCGGGTTGTCGCGCAGGACATCCAGTTCAGGCAGCTCTATCTCTGCCGTTTCGGCATTGACGCCCTGGCGACAGAGCGACGCGGCCGCGAGATGGGGCTGAAAATCCAGAAAGCCGCTAATGCCCACGACCCGCACGCGTGCGGCATTGAAGGGAGCAACGGGCACTTCTTCCGGGCTGAGCCAGGCAGAGCGCAGGGTGCCGAGCGGGGTGACGCGCTGGTGATTGAACCGGGCGCTTCCCTTCAGACGCGCGCCGCAGTCCGCCAGCAGCGCTTCGGTTTCCAGCGCAAAGCGGTCAATATGCTGGGCGCCAATCAGGTGATACGGGTGCTCCGGCGGCAGCTTGTCACGGTACGCTTCGTCCACCAGATCCAGAGAGCCCGACGAGAAGTGCAGGGCGCTCTGGCCCCGGGTGATAATGGCGCAGCGAAGACCCTGCTTCGAGAGCTTGATGCCGCAGAGCAGGCCTGCCAGCCCGCCGCCGACGATTACGGTATCAAATTTCATCGCGTTGCTCCTTCTCAAGACCGCAAAGCCCCTGGTAGACCCAGCGGGTAAATTCGCTTTCGCGCAGCGCATCTCCCCAGGCGACAGGCTGAATGCCTTTCCAGCGCTCGTTTAAAAACGCGCTGAGCTGATCGAGCGACTGGGTGGCGGAGGTGGTGTGAAAACGCTGTAATAACCCGGCGGCACGACAGGCGCACAGCTCGCCCTGGCAGGTCCCCATTCCCACGCGGGTGCGGCGACGAAGATCGAGCAGGCTTGTGACCGTCAGGTTCTCCACCGCGTACTGCACCTCACCGGCGGTGACGGCTTCGCACTCGCATACCAGGCTGCGGCTCAGGCGTCCTTCACCGAGCCACTGCGGCGTTCTGTCGCCGTGGCGGTAAATCGCGGATCCGCGCAGCGGCGCGGGCAGGGAGATAATTTTTTGCAGCGTTTTTTCGGTGGACTGCCGCGAGCCGGGCAGCGGCTGGTCTGCCGTCACGCATGTTTCGGTATTCCCCAGCTTGCGGCAGACGGCATCGGTCGCCCACTCGGCCATCAGGCGGTAGGTCATCAGCTTGCCGCCGGTGATGGTGATAAACCCGTCCATGCCGTCGCGCTCGGCGTGATCGAGCAGCACGATTCCCCGGCTGACGTTACGTCCGCTCGGGTCGTTGTCGCTGGCAACCAGCGGACGCACGCCCGCGTAGGCGCGCAGAATACGCGTCTGCGCCATCACAGGGGCCAGTTTTTCCCCTTCCCGCAGCAGGATATCCACCTCTTCAGCGGTGACGCGGTTGTAATCAATCTCGCTGTAGTCCACGTGGGTTGAGGTGGTACCGATTAACGAAATGGTGTCGCCCGGGACCAGGATATCGGCGTCGGACGGCTTGCGGCAGCGGTTAATCACGTGATTATTAATGCGGTGGTCGAGGATCAGCAGCGAGCCTTTCGCCGGGAACATCCTCACTGACAAGTCAGCGTATTCCGCGATGCGCTGCCCCCAGATCCCCGCCGCGTTGACCACTACGGCGGCATACAGCTCGCTGTGTTCGTTATACTGCGTATCAAGGATCCGCACGCCGCAGATACGATGACCTTCACGGATAAGCCCGGTCACTTCGTGCCCGGTCAGGATGCGCGCGCCATGCTCGCGGGCGTCCAGCATATTGGCGGCCGTCAGGCGAAAGGGGTCAACGGTGCCGTCAGGCACTTTTACCGCGCCGATAAGCGCCGGGTTAACCGACGGTTCCAGCCGCCGCGCCAGCGCCGGGTCCATTACCTCAGCCTGAATGCCCGCCGCAGTGCAGGCGGTAATAAAGGTGTCCTGAAAGGCGAGATCATCTTCGGGAAGAGTAATAAAGAGGCCGTTGGTTGGCTCAATGCAGTGGCGGGCGATACGCTTGAGGATCTGGTTTTCAGCAATACATTCGCGCGCGGATTCACCGTCGGTAACCGCATACCGCGCGCCGCTGTGCAGCAGGCCGTGGTTACGCCCGGTTGCGCCCGTGGCGATATCGTGGCGCTCCAGCAGCGTGACGCTTAAGCCGCGAAGGGCGCAGTCGCGTGCGATCCCGGCGCCGGTTGCGCCACCGCCAATGATTATCACATCGCTGTAACGAGGATCGTGAATGGTCATTGTTTACCCTCTATGTTCGTTTTTTTATCATTTAGCCATATCAATTGTGTGGTTTGTTTGATTTCGAACATAAACGCGCGAAATTCGAAAGTGAAACGTGATTTCATGCGCTTTTTTGCGCATTCTGTCATATTTCTGTAACATTCTGTGCGTTGATTCACAGTAACAATCACCGTGATTTCTTAACATCCCCGCCTCTGGAATTCAGGTGCGAGCCACCTGCCCATTCAATTCAAGGCCACGGAGGCTGTTATGCTCAGTATCTTCAAACCTGCGCCGCACAGGGCGCGTCTGCCAGAGGCAGAAATTGATCCGCTATACCGCCGTCTGCGCTGGCAAATTTTCCTGGGGATTTTCTTCGGGTACGCGGCGTACTACCTTGTACGTAAAAACTTCGCGCTCGCCATGCCGTATCTGGTGGAGCAGGGCTTCTCCCGCGGCGATCTGGGGTTCGCGCTGTCGGGGATCTCAATCGCCTACGGTTTTTCCAAATTCATCATGGGTTCCGTGTCGGATCGCTCGAATCCGCGCGTGTTCCTGCCCGCCGGCCTGATCCTGGCGGCCGCGGTCATGCTGTTCATGGGCTTTGTGCCGTGGGCGACGTCCAGTATTGCGATTATGTTCGTGCTGCTGTTCCTCTGCGGCTGGTTCCAGGGGATGGGGTGGCCGCCGTGCGGACGTACCATGGTGCACTGGTGGTCGCAGAAGGAACGCGGCGGCATCGTGTCGGTGTGGAACTGCGCGCATAACGTAGGTGGCGGTATTCCGCCGCTGCTGTTCCTGCTGGGGATGGCCTGGTTCAACGACTGGCATGCTGCGCTCTATATGCCTGCCTTTGGCGCCATCGTCGTGGCGATTTTCGCCTTTGCGCTGATGCGCGATACGCCGCAGTCCTGCGGCCTGCCGCCGATTGAAGAGTATAAAAACGACTATCCGGATGATTACAGCAAGGAGCACGAAGAAGAGCTGACCGCAAAACAGATCTTCATGAAGTACGTCCTGCCGAACAAGCTGCTGTGGTACATCGCGGTGGCGAACGTGTTCGTTTACCTGCTGCGCTACGGCATTCTGGACTGGTCCCCGACGTACCTGAAAGAGGTGAAGCACTTCGCGCTGGATAAATCGTCCTGGGCCTATTTCCTGTATGAATATGCCGGGATCCCGGGCACGCTGCTTTGCGGCTGGATGTCGGACAAGGTGTTTAAAGGCAACCGCGGCGCGACGGGCGTGTTCTTTATGACCCTGGTCACCATCGCGACCGTTGTTTACTGGCTCAACCCGCCGGGCAACCCATCAGTAGACATGGCCTGCATGATCGTTATCGGCTTCCTGATTTATGGTCCGGTAATGCTGATTGGCCTGCACGCGCTGGAGCTGGCGCCGAAAAAAGCGGCAGGCACGGCGGCAGGCTTTACCGGTCTGTTCGGCTATCTGGGCGGTTCGGTCGCGGCGAGCGCCATCGTTGGCTACACCGTTGACTTCTTCGGCTGGGACGGCGGCTTTATGGTGATGATCGGCGGCAGCGTGCTGGCGGTACTGCTGCTCACTGTGGTCATGATCGGTGAGAAACGTCACCACGCGGAAGTGCTGGCGCGTCGTCAATAAGGAGCATTGCGATGAAATTATCTTACGTAACAACCGGCCTGCTGCTGGCGGGCCTGATGACGGGCTCCGCGCTGGCGGCGGATAAAATCGTTATCGCCCACCGCGGCGCCAGTGGCTATCTGCCGGAGCATACGCTCCCGGCTAAAGCGATGGCCTATGCCCAGGGCGCGGATTATCTGGAGCAGGATCTGGTGATGACCAAGGACGACCAGCTGGTCGTCCTGCATGACCACTACCTGGACCGCGTGACGGACGTGGCGGAGCGTTTCCCGGACCGCGCGCGAAAAGATGGCCGCTACTACGCCATCGACTTCACGCTGGCGGAGATCCGTTCCCTGAAGTTTACCGAAGGCTTCGAGATCGAAAACGGCAAGAAGGTGCAGGTCTATCCGGGACGTTTCCCGATGAGCAAATCTGACTTCCGGATCCATACCTTCCAGGAAGAGATTGAGTTTGTTCAGGGGCTGAACCACTCAACCGGTAAAAATATCGGCATCTACCCGGAGATCAAAGCGCCGTGGTTCCACCATCAGGAAGGGAAAGACATTGCCGCGAAGACGCTGGAGGTGCTGAAACAGTACGGCTACACCAGCAAGCAGGACAAAGTCTACCTGCAGTGTTTTGACGCCGCCGAGCTGAAGCGCATCAAAACCGAGCTGGAGCCGAAGATGGGGATGAACCTCAATCTGGTGCAGCTTATTGCCTATACCGACTGGAATGAAACCCAGGAGAAGCAGCCGGACGGCAAGTGGGTGAACTACAGCTACGACTGGATGTTTAAGCCGGGCGCGATGAAGCAGATTGCGCAGTACGCCGACGGCATCGGGCCGGATTACCACATGCTGGTGGCGGAAGGCTCAGCGCCGGGCCACGTGAAGCTGACGGCGATGGTGAAAGAGGCGCACACCAGCAGGATGCAGGTGCATCCGTATACCGTGCGTGCAGACCAGCTGCCGCCATATGCCACGGACGTGAATCAGCTTTATGAGGTGTTGTATAACCAGGCGGGCGTGGACGGACTGTTTACGGATTTCCCGGATAAAGCGGTCGAATTCATTCACCGGAAGTAGGTTTGGCAGGTCGGGTAAGGCGAAGCCGCCACCCGACAATCAGGCTCTGCGGCCTGATGCCCTCACCTTAACCCTCTCCCACCGGGAGAGGGGATAAGGACAACATCACATCTCGATCTCTATATCGCCTTTTGCCCGGCAGCAGCAGGGCAAAATTTCCCCTTCGTTGATAAAGGCCAGCGGCTCGGTCAGCCAGTCCACCTGGCCGGCGACCAGGCGGCAGCGGCAGGAGCCGCAGTAGCCGGAACGACACTGGTACTCTACTTCTACCTGATGCGCCTCAAGCGCCACCAGCAGAGAAGGGTGCTCCTCCCGACACAGCACCTCAGTGCCGGAAAGACTTAACGTGACGCGTGACATCAGAGCTGGAAGTCGCTCAGGTCGTCGGTGTTGACTTCAGAATCAATCTGACCGACCAGATAAGAGCTGACTTCCACTTCCTGCGGCGCAACCTGCACGTTATCGGATACCAGCCAGGTGTTGATCCACGGAATCGGGTTAGAGCGCGTCTGGAATGGCAGGTCAAGACCGACGGCCTGCATGCGGATGTTGGTGATGTACTCAACGTACTGGCACAGGATGTCTTTGTTCAGGCCGATCATGGAACCGTCGCGGAACAGGTAGTCTGCCCACTCTTTCTCCTGCTGGGCCGCCAGCACGAACAGGTCGTAGCACTCCTGCTTGCACTCTTCGGCGATTTCCGCCATCTCCGGATCGTCCGTACCGCTGCGCAGCAGGTTCAGCATGTGCTGGGTACCTGTCAGGTGCAGGGCTTCATCGCGGGCGATCAGACGGATGATTTTGGCATTGCCTTCCATCAGCTTGCGCTCGGCAAAGGCGAAGGAGCAGGCGAAGCTCACGTAGAAGCGGATCGCTTCCAGCGCGTTGACGCTCATCAGGCACAGGTAAAGCTGTTTTTTCAGCGCGCGCAGGTTCACGGTGATGGTTTTACCGTTCACGTTGTGCGTACCTTCACCCAGCAGATGCCAGTAGCTGGTCATCTCGATCAGCTCGTCGTAGTAGTGGGCAATGCCTTCCGCGCGCTTCTGGATCTGCTCGTTGGTAACGATATCGTCAAACACCACCGCCGGATCGTTCACGATGTTGCGGATGATGTGGGTGTAAGAGCGGGAGTGGATCGTCTCGGAAAACGCCCAGGTTTCCACCCAGGTTTCCAGCTCAGGAATGGAGATCAGCGGCAGCAGCGCCACGTTCGGGCTACGACCCTGAATGGAGTCCAGCAGCGTCTGGTACTTCAGGTTGCTGATGAAGATATGTTTTTCGTGATCCGGCAGCGACTGGTAGTCAATACGGTCGCGGGAGACGTCCACTTCTTCCGGGCGCCAGAAGAAGGAGAGTTGCTTTTCAATCAGCTTTTCGAAGATGTCATATTTTTGCTGATCGTAGCGTGCCACGTTGACCGGCTGGCCGAAGAACATCGGCTCTTTGAGCTGGTCGTTTTTCGTCTGTGAAAAGGTGGTATATGCCATGAGTGTGTCCTGTCTTACGAAATAAAGGCGGGGATATCCCCGCCCTTCATTAGATCTTACATGCGCCGCTTTCGCAGCCATCGTCCTGAATTGACGGTACCAGGTCGTCCTGAGCGTCTTCCGCACCGTCACGGGTGTTGTGATAGTACAGGGTTTTCACGCCAAATTTGTAGGCGGTGAGTAGGTCTTTCAGCAATTGCTGCATCGGTACCTTGCCGGACGGGAAGCGCGTCGGGTCATAGTTGGTATTGGCAGAGATCGACTGGTCGATAAACTTCTGCATGATACCCACCAGCTGCAGGTAGCCGTCGTTGTTTGGCATTTCCCACAGCAGCTCGTAGTTGTTGCCCAGCGTTTCGTAGTCCGGTACCACCTGACGCAGCACGCCGTCTTTCGACGCTTTAATGCTGACGTGGCCGCGCGGCGGTTCAATACCGTTGGTGGCGTTAGAGATCTGCGAAGAGGTCTCGGACGGCATCAGGGCAGAGAGCGTAGAGTTACGCAAGCCGTGGGTCTTGATGGACTCGCGCAGGCCTTCCCAGTCGAGATGCAGCGGCTCGCTGACAATCGCATCCAGGTCTTTCTTGTAGGTGTCGATTGGCAGAATGCCTTTCGCGTAGGTGGTTTCGTTGAACCACGGGCACGCGCCTTGCTCTTTCGCCAGCTCGTTAGAGGCTTTCATCAGGTAGTACTGAATCGCTTCGAACGTCTGGTGCGTCAGGTTGTTAGCGCTGCCGTCGGAGTAACGCTTGCCGTTTTTCGCCAGCCAGTAGGCGAAGTTGATCACGCCGATACCCAGGGTACGGCGGCCCATTGCACCGCGTTTAGCGGCCGGGATCGGGTAATCCTGGTAGTCCAGCAGGGCGTCGAGCGCGCGAACCGCCAGCACGGCCAGCTCTTCCAGCTCGTCCAGGCTCTTAATCGCGCCCAGGTTGAACGCGGACAGCGTACACAGCGCGATTTCGCCGTTTTCGTCGTTCACGTCTTCCAGCGGTTTGGTCGGCAGGGCGATCTCCAGGCACAGGTTAGACTGGCGCACTGGCGCAACCATCGGGTCAAACGGGCTGTGGGTGTTGCAGTGGTCCACGTTCTGGATGTAAATACGGCCGGTAGAGGCACGTTCCTGCATCATCAGGGAGAAGAGGTCTACCGCTTTCACGCGCTGCTTGCGAATGCTGTCGTCTTTTTCGTATTTGGTGTACAGACGCTCGAACTCGTCCTGATCGGCAAAGAACGCGTCATACAGGCCCGGAACGTCGGACGGGCTGAACAGCGTAATGTCTTCGCCTTTCAGCAGACGGGTGTACATCAGCTTGTTGATCTGCACGCCGTAGTCCATGTGACGCACGCGGTTGCCTTCCACGCCGCGGTTGTTTTTCAGAACCAGCAGGCTTTCCACTTCCAGGTGCCACATCGGGTAGAACAGGGTCGCAGCACCGCCGCGCACGCCGCCCTGAGAGCAGGATTTTACTGCCGTCTGGAAGTGTTTATAGAACGGAATACAGCCGGTGTGGAACGCTTCACCGCCGCGAATCGGGCTGCCCAGCGCACGGATGCGACCGGCGTTGATGCCGATACCGGCACGCTGGGAGACGTATTTCACGATGGCGCTGGAGGTGGCGTTGATGGAATCCAGGCTGTCACCACACTCGATCAGTACGCAGGAGCTGAACTGACGGGTTGGGGTACGCACGCCAGACATGATTGGCGTCGGCAGTGAAATCTTGAACGTGGATACCGCATCGTAGAAACGCTTCACGTATTCCAGACGGGTGTCACGCGGGTAGTTAGAGAACAGGCAGGCGGCCACCAGAATGTAGAGGAACTGGGCGCTTTCGTAGATCTCACCGGTTACACGGTTCTGAACCAGGTATTTGCCTTCGAGCTGCTTCACCGCCGCGTAGGAGAAGTTCATGTCACGCCAGTGATCGATAAACCCGTTCATCTGCTCGAACTCTTCTTCCGTATAGTCTTCCAGCAGATGCGTGTCGTATTTGCCCAGCTCAACCATTTTCACTACGTGATCGTAAAGCTTCGGCGGCTCAAACTGGCCGTAGGCTTTTTTACGCAGGTGGAAAATAGCCAGACGTGCAGCGAGGTACTGATAATCCGGTGCTTCGCGGGAGATGAGGTCTGCCGCTGCTTTAATGATTGTTTCGTGGATATCAGACGTTTTGATACCGTCGTAGAACTGAATGTGAGAGCGCAGTTCAACCTGGGAGATAGATACGTTGTTCAGTCCTTCTGCTGCCCAGTCGAGAACTCGATGGATTTTGTCCAGATTGATACGCTCGGTAGTACCGTCGCGCTTTGTCACCAGCAGACTCTGATTCATGTGGGTTTTACCTGTCCGTGAAATAAAAAATATCCCCCGTTTATCCACAGATCCGCCTTGTGACTAACTCTGTGGATAAATACTACATATAGGGGGTTTGCGATAAGAAAAACGCTATATGGTGAGTATTCTAGTATCGAATCTTTTCAGCACAAGGGTTGATTTTGACGTTAAATTGAGGTTGTGAAAGGGTAAAAAAGGCTAAGTCCTCGTACCGTAAGGCCTGGAAGACATGTCAATAATTAAGAAAAAAAATTCAAAATTTGATCGAGTGCTGATTTCTTCAACGGGAGGTCAGAATTGCGCAACATGATGTCGCGCAATCTTTATAAGAATAACGAATGACGTTAGTCGTTTTTAGCGGTTGTGTGCAACATATAGTTAACATCAACGCCCGGTGCGAGTTTGAATTTATCGGTCAGCGGATTGTAGTGCAGGCCGGTGATGTGCTGCTCTTTGAGCCACGTCTGGTCAACCCAGCTTAACAGCTCCGCAGGCTTGATGAATTTCTTCACGTCGTGCGTCCCTTTCGGCACCATGCGCAGTACATACTCCGCGCCAACGACGGCCATCAGCCACGCTTTACCGTTACGGTTGATGGTTGAGAAGAAGACCTGGCCGCCCGGCTTCACCAGTTTTGCACAGGCGTGCACCACCGACTGCGGATCGGGAACGTGCTCCAGCATCTCCATGCAGGTCACCACATCGTACTGATGGGCGTGTTTTGCCGCGTGCTCTTCCACGGTTTCCTGCACGTATTCCACCTGTATGCCGGACTCCAGCGCGTGAAGGCGGGCAACCTGGAGGGGTTCAAAGCCCATATCCAGGCCCGTAACATTCGCCCCTTCGCGCGCCATGCTCTCAGCCAGGATGCCGCCGCCGCAGCCGACGTCGAGCACTTTCTTACCGAACAGACCGCCGGAACGCTCCGCGATATAGCCCAGACGCAGCGGGTTAATGCGATGCAGCGGTTTGAACTCACCTTCGAGATCCCACCAGCGGGACGCCACCGCTTCAAATTTGGCAATCTCTTCGTGGTCAACGTTGTGAGCCACCGGGGATTTTTCGGCATTCATGGGCGCTTTTACTCCTTATTTAGCAAGACAAAGGAGTATATCAGGCAATCCCCGTGAATAAAGCGTATAGGTTTACCTCAATCACCTCGGCTGTGTTATAATTTGCGACCTTTGAATCCGGGATACAGTAGAGGGATAGCGGTTAGATGAGCGACCTTGCGAGAGAAATTACACCGGTTAACATCGAGGAAGAGCTGAAGAGCTCCTATCTGGACTATGCGATGTCGGTCATTGTTGGCCGTGCGCTGCCGGACGTCCGCGATGGCCTTAAGCCGGTACACCGTCGCGTACTATACGCCATGAACGTATTGGGCAATGACTGGAATAAAGCCTATAAAAAATCTGCCCGCGTCGTCGGTGACGTCATCGGTAAATATCACCCGCATGGTGATACCGCCGTTTATGACACCATCGTTCGTATGGCGCAGCCATTCTCATTGCGCTACATGCTGGTAGATGGTCAGGGTAACTTTGGTTCAGTCGACGGCGACTCCGCTGCGGCGATGCGTTATACGGAAATCCGTATGTCGAAAATCGCTCACGAGCTGATGGCCGACCTGGAAAAAGAGACCGTTGATTTCGTCGATAACTACGACGGCACCGAGCGCATCCCAGATGTGATGCCAACCAAGATCCCGAACCTGCTGGTTAACGGTTCGTCCGGTATCGCGGTCGGTATGGCAACCAACATTCCGCCGCACAATATCACCGAGGTGATCAACGGCTGCCTGGCCTATATCGACGATGAAGACATCAGCATTGAAGGGCTGATGGAACATATCCCGGGCCCGGACTTCCCAACGGCGGCGATCATCAATGGTCGTCGCGGTATTGAAGAAGCGTACCGCACCGGCCGCGGCAAGATTTACATCCGTGCCCGCGCCGAAGTGGAAGCGGACGCTAAAACCGGCCGTGAAACCATCATTGTTCACGAGATCCCGTATCAGGTGAACAAAGCGCGTCTGATTGAAAAAATCGCCGAGCTGGTAAAAGAAAAACGCGTTGAAGGCATCAGCGCGCTGCGTGACGAGTCTGACAAAGACGGTATGCGCATCGTGATTGAGATCAAACGCGACGCGGTGGGTGAGGTTGTGCTGAACAACCTGTACTCCCAGACTCAGCTTCAGGTCTCCTTCGGTATCAACATGGTTGCGCTGCACCATGGTCAGCCGAAGATCATGAACCTGAAAGAGATCCTGAGCGCGTTCGTGCGTCACCGCCGTGAAGTGGTGACCCGTCGTACCATCTTCGAACTGCGCAAAGCGCGCGACCGTGCGCACATCCTTGAAGCGCTGGCGGTTGCGCTTGCCAACATCGACCCGATCATCGAACTGATCCGTCGTGCGCCAACCCCGGCGGAAGCGAAAGCAGCCCTGGTTTCCCGTCCGTGGGATCTGGGTAACGTTGCCGCGATGCTGGAACGTGCGGGCGATGACGCAGCGCGTCCAGAGTGGCTGGAACCTGAATTCGGCGTGCGTGACGGTCAGTATTACCTGACTGAACAGCAGGCCCAGGCGATTCTGGATCTGCGTCTGCAGAAACTGACCGGCCTTGAGCACGAAAAACTGCTCGACGAATACAAAGAGCTGCTGGAACAGATTGCTGAACTGCTGCATATCCTGGGCAGCGCAGAGCGTCTGATGGAAGTGATCCGTGAAGAGCTGGAGCTGGTCCGCGATCAGTTCGGCGATGCGCGCCGCACCGAAATCACCGCGAACAGCTCTGATATCAACATTGAAGATCTGATCAACCGCGAAGACGTGGTGGTCACCCTGTCTCACCAGGGCTATGTGAAGTATCAGCCGCTGACCGACTACGAAGCACAGCGTCGTGGCGGTAAAGGCAAGTCTGCAGCGCGTATTAAAGAAGAAGACTTTATTGACCGCCTGCTGGTGGCGA
>NZ_QFXN01000229.1:0-35258 GCF_003144775.1 Enterobacter sp. CGMCC 5087
ATGACACGATCCTCTGCTTCTCCAGCCGCGGTCGTCTGTACTGGATGAAAGTTTATCAGCTGCCGGAAGCGAGCCGCGGCGCGCGTGGCCGTCCAATCGTCAACCTGCTGCCGCTGGAAGTGAACGAACGTATCACCGCCATCCTGCCGGTACGCGAGTACGAAGAGGGCGTGAACGTCTTTATGGCGACCGCCAGCGGTACCGTGAAGAAAACCGCGCTGACCGAGTTCAGCCGCCCACGTTCCGCCGGGATCATCGCGGTGAACCTGAACGAAGGCGACGAGCTGATCGGTGTGGATCTGACCTCCGGTTCTGATGAAGTGATGCTGTTCTCTGCGGCCGGTAAAGTGGTGCGCTTTAAAGAGAACGCCGTCCGTGCAATGGGTCGTACCGCTACGGGTGTTCGTGGTATCAAACTGGCTGGCGAAGACAGCGTTGTTTCTCTGATTATTCCGCGCGGTGAAGGGGCTATCCTGACCGTGACGCAGAATGGTTACGGTAAACGTACGGCGGAAGGGGAATACCCAACCAAGTCTCGCGGCACGCAGGGCGTTATCTCTATCAAAGTGACCGAGCGCAACGGTTCCGTTGTGGGCGCGGTGCAGGTAGACGATGCCGACCAGATCATGATGATCACCGATGCCGGTACGCTGGTGCGTACCCGCGTGTCTGAGATCAGCGTGGTGGGGCGTAACACCCAGGGCGTGATCCTCATCCGTACAGCGGAAGATGAAAACGTGGTCGGTCTGCAGCGCGTTGCTGAGCCGGTGGATGACGAAGAGCTCGATTCCATCGACGGTAGCGTTGCGGAAGGCGATGATGATATCGCGCCGGAAGCCGACACCGACGATGACGTAGCGGATGACGCTGACGAGTAATGTCTCCTGATGCAAAAAAGGGCCGGATTCCGGCCCTTTTCTTTTGCACAAGCAGATAAGTCAACGTTGCGACCTGGCGCGTTTACCGCTACCTTAACCACATTCTTTTGACCCCGACGGCGGAGCCTCGCCCCCTTGAAATACCTCGTCTCCTTTCGTACTACGCTGAAAGTTTCTCGCTATCTGTTTCGGGCGCTGGCGCTCTTGCTCTGGCTGCTGGTGGCCTTGTTCTCGGTGTTTTACATCGTTAACGCGCTGCACCAGAAAGAAGCGGAGATCCGCCAGGAGTTTAACTTAAGCTCCGACCAGGCCCAGCGCTACATTCAGCGAACGTCTGACGTGATGAAGGAGCTGAAGTATATTGCCGAAAATCGTCTGACGGCGGAAAACGGCATCCTTGCGCTTCGCGGGCGGAATGACAATACCGAAGTCCCGGACTTCCAGCCGCTGTTCCCGGACTCCGATTGCTCCACCATGAGCAATACCTGGCGCGGGTCGCTGGAATCCCTTGCCTGGTTTATGCGCTACTGGCGCGACAATTTCTCCGCCGCCTATGACCTGAACCGCGTATTCCTGATTGGCAGTGAAAATCTCTGCATGGCTGACTTTGGCCTGCGCGACGTGCCCGTTGAGCGTGACGATGCGCTGAAAAGCCTGCATGAACGTATTGTGAAATACCGCAATGCGCCGCAGGACGAGCGCGGGAATAACATCTTCTGGGTTAGCCAGGGCCCGCGCCCGGGCGTGGGCTATTTCTACGCCCTGACGCCGGTATATCTCGGCAATCGCCTGCAGGCGCTGCTGGGGATTGAGCAGACCATTCGCATGGAAAACTTTTTCACCCCGGGCAGCCTGCCCATGGGGGTGACCATTCTGGATGAAAACGGTCATCAGCTGATCTCACTCGCCGGGCCGGATAACCGGTTAAACGTCGAACCGCACTGGATGCAGGAGCGGTCGTGGTTTGGCTATACCTCCGGCTTCCGCGAACTGGTGCTGAAGAAGAGCCTGCCGCCTTCGTCGCTGAGCATTGTCTACTCGGTGCCAGTGGACATGGTGCTTGAGCGGATACGCATTCTCATCATGAATGCCATTCTGCTGAACCTGATCGCGGGTGGGGCGCTGTTCACCCTGGCGCGCATGTATGAGCGGAAAATCTTTATTCCGGCCGAAAGCGACGCCCAGCGGCTGGAGGAACACGAGCAGTTTAACCGTAAGATTGTTGCCTCGGCACCGGTGGGGATCTGTATTCTGCGTACTCAGGACGGGACCAACATCCTGAGTAACGAGCTGGCGCATAACTACCTGAACATGCTGACGCATGAGGATCGGCAGAGGCTGACGCAAATTATCTGCGGCCAGCAGGTTAACTTTGTCGACGTGCTCACCAGCACGCACACCAACCTGCAGATCAGCTTTGTGCATTCCCGCTATCGCAATGAAAACGTGGCGATTTGCGTGCTGGTGGATGTCTCCGCGCGCGTGAAGATGGAAGAGTCGCTGCAGGAGATGGCGCAGGCCGCGGAGCAGGCCAGCCAGTCGAAATCCATGTTCCTTGCCACCGTCAGCCACGAGCTGCGAACGCCGCTGTACGGGATCATCGGTAACCTCGACCTGCTGCAGACCAAAGAGTTGCCGAAAGGGGTCGACAGGCTGGTGACGGCAATGAACAACTCCTCCAGCCTGCTGCTGAAAATCATCAGCGATATTCTCGACTTCTCTAAAATCGAGTCTGAGCAGCTGAAAATCGAACCGCGGGAGTTCTCGCCGCGCGAGGTGATGAACCACATCAGCGCCAACTATCTGCCGTTGGTGGTGCGTAAACAGCTGGGGCTCTACTGCTTTATCGAACCGGACGTGCCGCTGACGCTGCACGGCGATCCGATGCGCCTGCAGCAGGTCATCTCAAACCTGCTCAGCAACGCCATCAAATTCACCGACGTTGGCTGTATCGTGTTGCACGTTTGCCGGGCGGGGGATTACCTGAGCATTCGCGTGCGCGACACGGGCGTCGGCATCCCGGCGAAGGAAGTGGTCCGCCTGTTCGACCCGTTCTTCCAGGTCGGGACCGGCGTGCAGCGTAACTTCCAGGGCACCGGACTGGGGCTGGCGATTTGTGAGAAGCTCGTCAGCATGATGGACGGCGATATCTCTGTGGATACCGAGCCCGGCATGGGCAGCCAGTTCACCATCCGCATTCCGCTCTATTCGGCGCAGTATCCGGCTAAAGCGACGGTAGACGGGCTGAGCGACAAGCGCTGCTGGCTGGCGGTGCATAACGCCTCGCTGAATGACTACCTGACGGCGCTGCTTGCCCACAGTGGAGTCAGGGTGTGTCGCTATGAAGGTCAAACGCCGGATGTGGACGATGTGCTGATCGCCGACGAGATGCCGGAGCAGCCGTGGCAGGGGAGAGGGTCGGTGCTCTTCTGCCGTCGCCACATCGGCATTCCTGTCGAGCGTGCGCCTGGGGAATGGGTACACAGCGTTGCAACGCCGCACGAGCTGTTGAGCCTGCTGGCGCGCATCTACAAAGTGGAGCTGGAAGAGCGCGACGGCGCGGGCGGATTGCCGTCACCGGAGTCTCTGGCGTCGATAAATGACGATATGATGATTCTGGTGGTGGATGACCATCCGATTAACCGTCGCCTGCTGGCTGACCAGCTGGGATCGCTGGGCTACCAGTGCAAAACCGCCAATGACGGCGTGGATGCGCTGAATGTGCTGAGTAAAAATCATATTGATATCGTGCTTAGCGACGTCAACATGCCAAACATGGACGGCTACCGTCTGACGCAGCGCATCCGTCAGCTTGGCCTGACGCTGCCGGTAGTGGGCGTAACGGCGAACGCGCTGGCTGAAGAGAAACAGCGTTGTCTGGAGTCAGGCATGGACAGCTGTCTGTCGAAACCGGTGACGCTGGACGTGCTGAAGCAGACGTTGTCGATTTACGCGGATCGCGTGAGAAAAACCAGAATATAAAAAAGGCCCGCAAGGGCCTTTTCGCTTTTCAACCCTCTCCCCGCGGGAGAGGGACGGGGTGAGGGCATCAGGCCGCACACCCGTCCGGGATCAATCCTTGTCCGATGCGCTCAGCGTAACGGAGGAGAGATAGTTCAGCAGAGCAATATCGTTGTCCACGCCCAGCTTCATCATCGCTGATTTCTTCTGGCTGCTGATGGTTTTAATGCTGCGGTTCAGCTTCTTGGCAATCTCGGTCACCAGGAAACCTTCTGCGAACAGGCGCAGAACTTCACTCTCTTTCGGGGACAGGCGTTTGTCACCGTAGCCACCCGCGCTGATTTTTTCCAGCAGACGAGAGACGCTCTCAGGCGTGAACTTCTTGCCTTTCTGCAGCGCAGCGAGCGCTTTTGGCAGATCGGTCGGGGCGCCCTGTTTCAGCACAATCCCTTCAATGTCCAGATCCAACACCGCGCTCAGGATCGCCGGGTTGTTGTTCATGGTCAGAACAATGATCGAGATATCCGGGAAGTGACGTTTAATGTATTTGATGAGCGTGATCCCATCACCGTATTTGTCTCCAGGCATGGAGAGATCGGTAATGAGCACGTGTGCATCAAGCTTTGGGAGGTTATTGATCAGTGCTGTAGAGTCTTCAAATTCACCGACTACATTCACCCACTCGATCTGTTCAAGTGATTTGCGAATACCGAACAGTACAATCGGATGGTCATCGGCAATAATTACGTTCATATTGTTCATGTATAAGGCTACCTTGCTACAGCAAGCTTTTGACGTAGGCGTCAATGTCGCTGATGTATTTTTCAATGCCAGAGGCATCTTTCTCACGAATTAGATGTTCCAGCGTTTCACATAACTGCTTGCCGGGAACCAGATTAAGCATGGCAAACACCCCTTTAAGCCGGTGTGCTGTCTGTGCCAGCGCTGCAAAATCATTCGCAGCGGACTCAGTATACAACCGCTTAACATCATCTGGTACTGTATCAACAAAGAGTGAATAGTATCCGCTGGCGTGAAGCTCGGCATTTTCATTGCCGCCTAACGGTGATTCCGTTATCTCTTCCTGCGCCAGCTGCTCTTCTATTAGTTGTAGTACAGCTTCCTGCATCGCATTGCTTATATTAAAGTTGACGCGCAGCTGGCCAGGGCCGATTTTCCGCACGCCTGACTCATCATCGCTTAAAAGCAAGCCGGAGGCAGTAAGATTAGACGGATTATCAGTTAAAAACAGATCAAATTCTTGACTTGCAAGTCTTTCATCCGGCGTGATGCAGGCCGCTCCCCAGTTTTCTAACTGACGAACGACAATATTGCGGATCTCGTTCGAGGTCACATCGACCATCACCACGACGTCATCCAGCAGACGTTCTTCATCCTCTTCCTGCGGATTGGCCGCCATTTTCACATGCAGAGAATAGCGGGTGCCAAGGGATTCACGGGCTTTGATATTCAGGTGGCCGCCGAGCTTACGCGCCAGCTGATCGCACAGCCAGAAGGTCAGGGCATTGGCCTTGCCGTAGCGATCGCTCTGCGTGTCATTCAGGAACGGGAAGTGCAGATTATCAATTTCACTTGTTGTGACGCCTTCCCCGGTGTCCAGGATGCGGAACGTCAGACGGTCTTCTGCCGACTCCTCGGTGCTGACTTCAAGGGTGATCTTGCCGATCTGCGTGGTGGTCACGGCGTACTGAATAATCATCAGCAGAATGCGGCGCAGCGCTTCGCGATCGCCGTGGCGTTCGTCATTCGCAGGGAGATTGTTATTGATCAGCAGCTGCAGCCCTTTGCGCTTAATGACGGGCAGCACTTCCGGCACCACTTCATCGATCAGATCCTGAATGGAGAAGAGGGCTGGCGTTCCCTTCCAGAAATCATTCTCCAGCATGTTCGCCAGCTGGATCTCATCAACCATTCTGACCAGCGAATCGGCCTGGCAGGCAAGCTGGTGGCTTTCAGAGGTGTTTAACGCCGCCGCCTGGGTCGCCAGCGTTTTTAACGGCTGCTTGAAGGCATCGCCAATGTTCTGCATAAATGCGGCGCGCCCCTGCTGGTTTTTCTCATACAGCCTTTGCGCCTGCTTGAGCTTTTTATTGACCAGCACTTCGCGATCCTGGTCGCGAATAATGAAGATTTGCGTGCGGGGAGCCACCTGGCTGCGGAACTGACGGATCTCGTACAGTTCATTGTTGATGGTGGCCTGAATCACCCCCTGGTGTTGATCCGCCATGGTGGTGATGTTCTGCAGGTTAAGATGCGGCAGCAGATGGTCGGCAATTTTGTTGCTCATCACCGTACGATTCGCCTCCTGGTCGTGAACCAGGACCCCAAGCGGCAGCACGGAAACAATCTCTTCATTCAGTGCACGCAATACGCGCAGCTCATTGTTGGTACCGGCCGGAACCGCAGAGGCGTCGCTCTGACGCCCCGTCTGGAAACGGAAGGTGCTGTAGCCAAACAGCGCCAGCGCCAGCAGACCGATATTCAGCAGCAGAGGCAGCAGAATATTTTGCAGGGTGTCGAGCAACAGCGTGCCAAACGGCACCTGCCACACGAGACGCATGCCGGTCGAGTTCAGCGATGAGGCAATTTCGATTTTCGAGCCGTTAAAGGAGATCGATACGCTCTCTGCGGCCTCTTTGTCGGACGCCGCACGCATGTTCTGGGTGCTGCTGTCTGGCTCCAGGCGGAAGCTGTCGAGCGGCATATCCGGCGGGATTAAATCATTAATCGGTAAATCGAAGGCCACCACCGTCGCCAGATGCCCTGGCTGGTTGAACGTGGTGCGCAGGGTAAAATAATGACCGTTTTGCCAGGCCAGACGACGCAGGGAAGAGAAGCTCTCACGCTCATCAAGGGCGTTCGCCTGCTGCAGCATCTCTGCCCGGCGGGAATCGACGATGCTGCCCACGGTTGTCTCTTTAAAGCCGGACGAGAGATCTTTTAACGGCAGCGTAGAGATCAGGATCATGCTGTTGTCCTGACCGTTCAGATAGTACATCGACCACGGTACCGTTTCGGCACCCCAGAGGGTATCCAGATAGGTCGAAATACGCTGCGTCATCTCAAGCGTCGCGCTGTCGTGAGAGCCAAAGATGAGTGCCTCGGTCTTACGCTGCGGTTTTTCGAGATAATAGACATCCTGCTTAAGCCGCGTCTCCTGAAGTCCATCTCCGGACGAGGAGGTCGGGGCTGCCGCAATATTGTCGTAAATCTGCCAGGTGGCGTAGCGCCAGGTGTCTATGCGCTTGTGCACGGCGTGGGTGATATCCACGACCTGATAGCTCTTATCCTTCAGCCAGGCGTTAACCGCGCTTTGTACCATCACCCCCATGGTGACTAACAGCACAACGATCAAAAGAAGAAAGAAACGGGTGATGCTCCCGGGTAGAAGGGAGAATTTGCTCGGGGCGGTAGTTTCAGTCTGACTCATTGATATCTTTAACCCGTTATGGTCGTGCTCTGTGGCGATAGGGCAGTATAAAGGGTAATAACTGAATTTCCAGCGCGACAGTCCGGGAAGAGGCGACTTTTTCTCCGGACAATATCGGCGGCGGGTAGTGCAGAAAACATGTACAAACTCGCCATGCGCGTACAAATAATCGACCCATGCCGTCAATAAATAGCACGAATTAACAAGAAATTAAGTCTTGTACAAATTTATGGACTTCGAAGAATAACCGAAGAGAATTTAGTTAATAGTCGTTACAATTACGGTGCGGTAGCACAAAAAAAGAGAAGTTACGTAAAGAAAGGTAAAAAAAAACCGAATGCGGAGCATCCGGTTCAATTAGGGATAAACAGACATTCAAAACTGAATGACGGTAATAAATAAAGTTAATGATGATAGCGAGAGTTATTTTAGAGATTAGGTGCGATCTTGTTTTGTCATTCAGTGCTGTAACGGATTTTATTGTAACTCTTTGATGTGTATGTGGTGATTTTCCTGTTTGATTATAAGTGCTAATTTTCTAAGCTATTTGTGCTTTGTAAAAGTTCCTTGATATTTACATTTTGAAACATGTTGATGGGTAAATGAAACATCTTCAAAGTTTTCGTATCATATTCGCATTGGATTATTCTGTAATTTTGCGGAGAATGAAATTGCCGACTGGTTAATGAGGGTTAACCAGTAAGCAGTGGCAATTATAAGGCATATAACAGAGGGTTAATAAAATGAAAGTTAAAGTACTGTCCCTCCTGGTACCAGCACTCCTGGTGGCAGGCGCAGCAAATGCGGCCGAAATTTATAACAAAGATGGCAACAAATTAGATCTGTACGGTAAAGTCGATGGTCTGCACTATTTCTCTGACGACAAGAGTGCCGACGGCGACCAGACTTACATGCGTCTTGGCTTCAAAGGCGAAACTCAGGTTAACGATCAGCTGACCGGTTACGGCCAGTGGGAATACCAGATCCAGGGCAACACCTCTGAAAGTGACAACCAGGCCTGGACGCGTGTGGCGTTCGCGGGTCTGAAATTCGCTGACGCGGGTTCTTTCGATTATGGTCGTAACTACGGCGTAATCTACGACGTAACCTCCTGGACCGACGTTCTGCCAGAATTTGGCGGCGATACTTACGGTGCGGACAACTTCCTGCAGTCCCGTGCTAACGGCGTGGCGACCTACCGTAACCAGGACTTCTTTGGTCTGGTGGATGGCCTGAACTTTGCCCTGCAGTATCAGGGTAAAAACGGCAGCGTAAGCGGTGAAAACGACACCGGTCGTAGCACCCTGAAACAGAACGGCGACGGCTACGGTGCATCCCTGACCTATAACCTTGGCGAAGGCTTCAGCGTAGGTGGTGCGATGTCCTCCTCCAAACGTACCGCTGACCAGAACGCACCGGGCGTATACGGTAATGGCGATCACGCAGAAGTCTATACTGGTGGCCTGAAATACGATGCCAACAACATCTATCTGGCAGCGCAGTACTCTCAGACCTACAACGCAACCCGTTTCGGTACCTCTAACGGCAGCAGCCCGACTACCGCTTACGGCTTTGCTAACAAAGCGCAGAACTTCGAAGTGGTTGCTCAGTACCAGTTCGACTTTGGCCTGCGTCCGTCCGTGGCTTACCTGCAGTCTAAAGGGAAAGACATCGAAGGTTACGGCGATCAGGATCTGCTGAAATATGTTGATGTTGGTGCGACTTACTACTTCAACAAAAACATGTCCACCTACGTGGATTACAAAATCAACCTGGTTGATGAAAATGAATTCACCCGTCAGGCGGGTATCGGTACTGACGATATCGTCGCGCTGGGTCTGGTTTACCAGTTCTAATCGCTTCATCGTGTGACGTAAGGGGCCTGCTGGCCCCTTTTTTGTGCCTCGCAGATTCTCACAACTCACCCGTTTTGGTGTACTCTTGCCGCCCTGGCATGAGGATAATAATGAATGGACATGACTTTTTTACGCGCCAGCTTTCTGGCTATGCTTTTTTTCCTGACCGCGTGTGACGATTCCGCGCCCGTGGCGAAAGCCGACGCACCCGCCGCGACGGTGCTCGAAGGCAAAACGATGGGCACCTTCTGGCGCGTCAGCGTGATGAACCTCGATAAAACACGCACAGATGAGCTACGCGGCAAAATCCAGTCTCAGCTGGATGCCGACGATCAGCTGCTCTCAACCTATAAAAATGACTCGGCGCTGATGCGCTTTAACCTCTCCACCAGCACCTCCCTGTGGCCGGTGAGCGAGGCGATGGCCGATATCGTGACCGAATCTATACGCGTGGGTTATAAAACCAACGGCGCGATGGATGTGACCGTCGGACCCCTGGTAAACCTCTGGGGATTTGGACCTAACAAACAGCCGGTGACCACGCCCGAACAGGCGGCCATTGATGACGCCCGCGCCCGGACAGGGCTGCAGCATCTGACGGTGATCAATCAGTACGGACAACAGTACCTGCAAAAGGATATCCCCGATCTGTTTGTCGATCTGTCGACGGTAGGGGAAGGCTATGCGGCGGATCATCTTGCAGCGCTGATGGCCCAGGAAGGCATTTCCCGCTATCTGGTCTCCGTGGGCGGCGCGCTAGTCAGCCGGGGGATGAACGCCAGCGATAAGCCGTGGCGCGTAGCGATTCAAAAACCGACCGATCGGCAAAATGCCGTGCAGGCGATAGTGGATATCAACGGACATGGCATCAGTACCTCCGGGAGCTATCGTAACTATTACGAGCTTGACGGGAAGCGTATTTCGCATGTTATCGATCCGCAGACCGGCCGTCCCATCACGCATAATCTGGTCTCGGTGACGGTCATCGCCCCAACCGCGCTGGAAGCGGATGCCTGGGATACTGGCTTAATGGTTCTCGGCCCGGAAAAAGCCAAAGAGGTAGTTCGTCAGGAAGGGCTGGCGGTTTATATGATCACCAAAGAGGGCGACGGGTTCAAAACCTGGAGCTCGCCGCAGTTCAATAGCTTCCTTGTGCGCGACAAAAATTAAAAAGCAAGGTTGCGGGTTTTTTATCACTAGCACTCAGGCACGCTCTATGTATGCTTACATGAGGAGCCGATAATGAGAAACTCAACCTTTATTACCGATGAGGATCGCTGGCAGGCCGTGCTGGCCCGCGATCCGCTCGCTGACGAACAGTTTGTCTTCGCCGTGCAGACGACGGGTATTTTCTGCCGCCCGTCATGCCGCGCCCGCCACGCGCTGCGTAAAAACGTCCGCTTTTATCCCGATGCCCACCATGCCGTTCAGGCAGGGTTTCGCCCGTGCAAGCGCTGCATGCCGGACAAACGCGATCCGCAGGCGCAGAAGCTGGCAAAAGTGGAACACGCCTGCCGTCTTCTGGAGCAGGATCCCACGCTAACCCTGGAGAGGCTGGCGCAGCAGGTGGCCATGAGTCCTTTCCATTTCCACCGTCTGTTTAAGTCCGCGACCGGCATGACGCCAAAAGCCTGGCAGCAGGCGGCGCGAGGCCAGCGCCTGCGCACCGCGCTTGCACAGGGTGACAAAATTACCGACGCCGTGCTGGCAGCGGGCTTTCCCGACAGCAGCAGCTATTATCGTAAAGCCAACGATGCGCTGGGCATGACGGCGAAGCAGTACCGCAAAGGGGATGCGGCAGTGCGTTATGCCATCAGCGACTGCTCGTTAGGACGCTGTCTGGTTGCGGAAAGCGAGCGGGGGATCTGCGCGATCCTGCTGGGTGACAGCGATGAAGAATTAGCCGAAGAGCTTGCCGCGCATTTTCCAAAAGCAGCGCATGCGCCGCTGGAAGAGGATTTCGCACAGCGGATCCAGCAGGTGATTGCCAGTATTGATAACCGCGATGTACCACTTGCGCTGCCGCTGGATATTCGCGGAACCGCGTTCCAGCAGCGCGTCTGGCAGGCCCTTCGCAACATTCCCTGCGGCGAAACGGCAAGTTACCGGCAGGTGGCGCAGGCGATTGGCCAGCCCAGTGCGGTACGCGCCGTTGCCGGAGCCTGTGCGGCAAACACGCTGGCGATTGTGATCCCCTGTCATCGCGTGGTTCGGAACGACGGCGCGCTGTCGGGTTACCGTTGGGGCTCGGCGCGAAAGGCGCTATTACTGAAACGTGAGGCGAAACGCCAGGAGGGATAATGCTCGATCTTTTTGCGGATGCTGAACCCTGGCAGGAGCCGCTTGCTCCGGGAGCGGTGATCCTGCGCCGTTTTGCACTCTCCCGTGCGGCGGCGCTTCTTGCCGGTATCGACGAGGTGACGGCGGTTTCGCCATTTCGCCATATGGTGACGCCGGGCGGCTACACCATGTCGGTGGCCATGGCCAACTGCGGCGAACTGGGCTGGGCGACGAACGAGCGGGGCTATCTGTATGCTCCGAACGATCCCGCTACCGGCCAGCCGTGGCCCGCGATGCCCGCGATTTTTCAGTCTCTCTGCCACGAGGCCGCCGTGGCAGCGCAGTATCCTGACTTCCGGCCGGATGCCTGCCTGATCAACCGCTACGCCGTTGGCGCGAAGCTCTCGCTGCATCAGGACAAGGATGAACCCGATCTTCGCGCGCCTATCGTCTCGGTATCGTTAGGTTTGCCTGCCGTCTTCCAGTTTGGGGGATTACGCCGCAACGACCCGCTCAAGCGCATTATGCTGGAACATGGCGATGTGGTGGTGTGGGGCAGGGAGTCGCGGCTTTATTATCACGGCATTCAGCCGCTGAAGCCCGGGATCCACCCGCTCACGGGCGAGTACCGTTTCAACCTGACCTTCCGTCAGGCGGGGTACAGTAAACTAAAATAAGAATTATTCTTGATGTACACGCAGGGCAGTTTACACTGCTGGCTGATTTTTATTGTCCGGATTGCCTGCATGCAACTACTTCTCCTCGTCTGGCGTCAGTATCGCTGGCCCTTCATCGCAGTAATGGCGTTAAGCCTCGCCAGCGCCGCGCTGGGTATTGGCCTGATCGCGTTTATTAACGTGCGGTTGATTGAAATGGTCGATACCTCGCTCTCCGTTCTGCCGGAGTTTCTCGGCCTGCTGCTCCTGCTGATGGCGGTTACGCTCGGTTCCCAGCTGGCGCTGACCACGCTCGGGCACCATTTCGTTTTCCGTTTGCGCAGTGAGTTTATCAAGCGGATCCTGGACACCCAGGTTGAGCGCGTTGAGCAGCTCGGCAGCGCATCCCTGCTGGCGGGGCTGACCAGCGACGTGCGCGCCATTACCATCGCGTTCGTTCGGCTGCCGGAGCTGGTGCAGGGGATCATTCTGACCTTTGGCTCGGCTGCCTATCTCGCCTGGCTCTCCAGCAAAATGCTGGCGGTGACCGCTCTGTGGATTGTCATTACCATCTGGGGCGGCTTTATGCTGGTGTCGCGCGTCTACAAACACATGGCGGTGCTGCGCGAAACCGAAGATAAGCTTTATAACGATTACCAGACGGTGCTGGAAGGGCGCAAAGAGCTCACCCTGAACCGCGAGCGCGCCGAGCATATCTTTAATCATCTCTATATCCCGGACGCGCGCGAATACCGTCATCATATTATTCGTGCCGATACCTTCCACCTGAGCGCGGTGAACTGGTCTAACATCATGATGCTGGGCGCCATTGGCCTGGTATTCTGGATGGCGAACGGCCTGGGCTGGGCCGACACCAACGTAGCGGCAACTTACTCGCTGACGCTGCTGTTTTTACGCACGCCGCTGCTCTCGGCGGTCGGCGCGTTGCCCACCTTACTGAGTGCGCAGGTGGCCTTTAATAAGCTCAAAAAATTCGATCTCGCGCCGTTCAAAGCCGAATT
Organism: Enterobacter sp. CGMCC 5087; assembly: GCF_003144775.1. Lineage (NCBI taxonomy): Bacteria > Pseudomonadati > Pseudomonadota > Gammaproteobacteria > Enterobacterales > Enterobacteriaceae > Enterobacter > Enterobacter sp. CGMCC 5087. Next base: position 13,105 of record NZ_QFXN01000229.1, read on the forward strand.
CCCGCGCCCGCAGGCCTTCCCGAACTGGCAGACGCTGGAGCTGCGTAACGTGACGTTCCGCTATCAGGACAGCGCCTTCTCCGTGGGGCCGGTCAACCTGACGATCCGCCGCGGCGAGCTGCTGTTCCTGATTGGCGGCAACGGCAGCGGTAAATCTACGCTGGCGATGTTGCTGACCGGACTCTACCAGCCGCAGTCGGGCGAGATTTTGCTGGACGGCAAGGCGCTGAGCGCGGAGAAGCCCGAGGATTACCGCAAGCTTTTCTCGGCGGTGTTCACCGACGTCTGGCTGTTCGATCGGCTGCTGGGGCCGGAAGGGCAACAGGCCAATCCGGCGCTGGTGGAAAAATGGCTGGCGCAGCTGCAGATGTCGCACAAGCTGGAATTACAGGGCGGGAAGATCCTCAACCTGAAGCTCTCCAAAGGGCAGAAAAAGCGCGTGGCGCTGCTGCTGGCGCTGGCGGAAGAGCGTGACATCATCCTGCTGGACGAGTGGGCTGCGGATCAGGACCCGCATTTCCGCCGCGAGTTTTATCAGGTGCTGCTGCCGCTGATGCAGGAGATGGGCAAAACCATTTTCGCCATCAGCCACGACGATCACTACTTCATTCATGCTGACCGCCTGCTGGAGATGCGTGACGGCAAGCTGAGCGAGCTGACCGGTGAAGAGCGAGATGCGGCCTCGCGTGACGCGGTAGCGCGTACGGCCTGATGCCCTCACCCTAACCCTCTCCCACAGGGAGAGGGGATAGATCGTGGCCGTAATGACGCTTTTTTCTCCATCCCGTCCCGTTGTTTATTCTTATTTACATATCCCCGCGCTATGCTTAACCCCAACTCATTTAATGGATTTATGATTGATGTCGGTATTAAAGAAAAACAGCGCCAGACAGCGTGACCAGGAGCGCGCGCGACTCATCTGGCTTCTCACGACCGATAAAGCGGTCACTTCTACGCTATTAGGCAAACTCACCCTGGCTGAGCAATATGATGTCGGCACCCTGGCCGACGATATTGCTGAGGTAGGTGCGCTGGTTGCTCATTTACCCCCGCCAGATCTGGCGGATACCCTTGAAGCGCTTCCCTCGGAAGAACGCCACGCCCTGTGGCGTCTGGTGCAGGATCACGAGCGCGGGCAGGTGCTGCTTGAGGCCTCCGAAAACGTCTGGGACGACCTGATCGACGAGATGAGCGACCGGGATATTCTCGACGCGGTGCAAACCCTGGATATCGACGAGCAGATTTACCTCGTTCAGCACCTGCCGCGAAACCTGACCGGCCGCCTGCTGGCGTCACTGCCTGCGGAGGAGCGGGCGCGCGTGCGTCAGGTGATGCACTACGAGAAAAACAGCGTCGGCGCGATCATGGAGTTCGGCGTTATCACGGTGCGCCCGGACGTGACGCTCGGTACCGTGCAGCGCTATCTGCGTCGCCTGGGCAAAATGCCGGACAACACCGATAAACTGTTTGTCACCTCCCGGGATAAAACCCTGCTTGGCGAACTTGAGCTGAAAACCATCCTGCTCAACAGCACCCAGCGGAAGGTGAGCGAGGTGATGGAAAACGAGCCGATGGTCTTCTCCCCGGAAGACGACGCGGAGAAAGCGGCGCGTACCTTCGAGCGTGACGACCTGGTGAGTGCCGCCGTCGTGGATTCCGTCGGCAAACTGATGGGGCGTCTGACCATCGATGAGATCGTTGACGTGGTCTATGAAGAAACCGACAACGACCTGCGCGCGCTCGGCGGGATCAGCGCCGAAGATGACGTCCATGCCTCCGTCGGCAAGGCGGTAAAAACGCGCTGGGCGTGGCTGGCCATTAACCTGTGTACCGCGTTTATCGCCTCCCGGGTGATTGACGGTTTTGAACACACCATTTCTCAGCTGGTGGCGCTGGCCTCGCTGATGCCGATTGTGGCCGGAATCGGCGGCAACACCGGAAACCAGACCATCACCATGATCGTCCGCGCGCTGGCGCTGGAAAATATTCAGCCAGGTAACTTCGCCTTTCTGATCTTCAGGGAGATGGGCGTGGCGCTGATCAACGGCCTGGTGTGGGGCGGCATTATGGGCGGCATCACCTGGTGGCTGTATGACGATATGGCCCTGGGCGGCGTGATGATGCTGGCGATGGTGCTGAACCTGCTGGTGGCATCAATGATGGGGGTCATTATCCCGCTGACGATGACCAAACTGGGGCGCGACCCCGCGGTGGGGTCGAGCGTGATGATCACCGCCATCACCGATACCGGCGGTTTCTTTATTTTTCTTGGGCTGGCGACGATTTTTCTTCTTTAAGCCGACGCTTAATGCGGGCGGGGAGGAGTGCCATGACGATAATCCCGCCCAGCACGCCAATCGCCAGATTGCCGGTTGATACCGTGGCGGCAACGGTCACCAGCATGACGACCGTTTCTGCTATCGGGGCTGTTTTCACCGTGGCTGGCTGAAGGCTGTGCCAGCTGAAGGTTTTGACGGCGACAATCGCCATAATGCCCGCCAGCACCGCCATCGGGATTTTGGCCATCACGTCGCTGAGCGCCGTCACCAGGATCAGCAGCACAATGCCCGCCGCAAAGGTTGAAATGCGGCTTCGACCTTTCCCCATCTCCACGTTGACGATGGTTTGTCCGATCATCGCGCAGCCAGCAATCCCCCCGTAAAATCCGGCCAGGATATTGCCGACGCCTAATCCAATGCTTTCGCGGCGTTTACTGGACGGCGTTGCGGTCAGCTCATCCACCAGCTTTGCCGTCAGCAGGGATTCCAGCAGGCCGACAAACGCGATGCTCAGCGCGCACGGCCAGATAATGCTCAGCGTCTGCACATTGAGCGGGACCAGCAGCTCGGTAAGACCCGGCAAACCGCCGCTCATGGAGCCTTCATCGCCCACGGTCGGCAGGATTTGACCGGTTGAAACGGTGAACAAGGTAAGCACAACAATCGCAATCAGCGGGGAAGGGATGCTTTTGATATAGCGCGGCACCCACAGCACAATCAGCAGCGTCAGGACGAACAGGCCCACAATCAGCGGGCTTCGGCTCCAGAAATGCGGCACCTGAGCGAAGAAGATCAAAATGCCCAGGGCGTTAACAAATCCGGTCATGACCGACTGGGGGATAAAGCGCATCAGTCTTGCCATGCCCAGCATGCCAAACAAAATCTGAATCACGCCCGCCATCAGCACGGCGGGAAGTATGTACTGTACGCCGTGCTGATGCACCATCGGGCCAATGACCAGCGCCACGGACCCGGCCGCTGCCGTGACCATCGCCGGACGGCCCCCGAGTACAGACAGGGCAAGACACAGCACCACGGAGGCGATCAGGCTGACCTTCGGGTCAACGCCCGCCACCACGGAAAATGAGATAACCTCGGGGATCAGCGCCAGGGCGGTAATCACGCCTGCCAGCGTTTCACGCGTCAGCTGCTTAGGGGAACGCAGCACGTTGGCTACGCGGTCTTCGGGGGATACAGCAGAATGGGGTAGGGACATAACAGTTCGCTGGTTAGGGCAGGCTTCCGTGCGCGCGATCACAAAACGCAACATACTATCCAGTAAAACCGCGCTTTACCAGACGCATCGATAATTCCTCACAAACAATCCATCATTAAATTTCACAATTACAATAATTTCGTAACCTTTAAACAATATTTAAAAGTTGTTACCGTGCCCCCGCAGCTTTTTTCACCTGCAATTTCCACGCATCAAGCACTTTTACACTAAGGCATAAATTATGAAAAAAATGACTGCCATGCTCTTTTCTCTGGCCGTGGGGCTTAACACCGTCTCCATGGCGGCGAAAGCTGACGCACCAAAAGAGCAGGAAACGGACGTCCTTTTAATTGGTGGCGGTATCATGAGCGCCACGCTGGGAACCTATCTGCAAGAACTGCAGCCGGACTGGTCTATGACCATGGTCGAGCGCCTTGATGGCGTGGCGCAGGAGAGTTCGAACGGATGGAATAACGCCGGTACCGGACATTCGGCACTCATGGAACTGAACTATACGCCGCAGAAAAAGGACGGTTCCATTAGTATCGAGAAGGCGGTAGAGATCAACGAAGCATTCCAGGTTTCTCGCCAGTTCTGGTCTCATCAGGTCAACAGCGGCGTGATGCACGACCCGCACTCCTTCATCAACACCGTGCCGCACATGAGCTTTGTGTGGGGCGAACAGAACGTCAACTTCCTGCGCGCGCGCTACGCCGCTCTGCAGCAGAGCACGCTGTTCCGCGGGATGAAATACTCTGAAGACCACGCGCAGATTAAAGAGTGGGCTCCGCTGGTCATGGAAGGTCGTGACCCGAACCAGAAAGTGGCGGCGACCCGTACCGAAATTGGTACCGACGTTAACTACGGTGAAATCACCCGTCAGCTGGTGACGTCTCTGAAGAAAAAAGAGAACTTCAACCTGCAGCTCAGCACCGAAGTGCGCGGTTTCAAGCGCAACGCGGATAACAGCTGGAGCGTGACCGTTGCCGATCTGAAAAACAACGAAGCCGAGCACGTCATCAAGGCGAAGTTTGTCTTTATCGGTGCGGGCGGCGCGGCGCTGAAGCTGCTGCAGGAGTCCGGTATTCCGGAAGCGGACGACTACGCGGGCTTCCCGGTCGGCGGCCAGTTCCTGGTGTCAGAAAACCCGGAAGTGGTGAACCGTCATCTGGCAAAAGTGTACGGCCAGGCTTCTGTTGGCGCACCGCCGATGTCTGTTCCGCACATCGACACCCGTATGCTTGACGGTAAGCGCGTGGTGCTGTTTGGGCCGTTCGCGACCTTCTCCACCAAGTTCCTGAAAAACGGCTCCCTGTGGGATCTGCTGAGCGCAACCACCACCTCTAACGTCAAGCCGATGATGGACGTGGGGCTGGATAACTTCGATCTGGTGAAATACCTGATTAGCCAGGTGATGCTCTCTGACGACGACCGTTTCGAGGCGCTGAAAGAGTACTATCCGCAGGCGAAGAAAGAAGACTGGCGTCTGTGGCAGGCGGGTCAGCGCGTACAGATCATCAAGCGCGATCCGAAAGAGGGTGGCGTGCTGCGTCTGGGTACCGAAGTGGTAAGCGATAAGGATGGCACCATTGCCGCGCTGCTGGGTGCGTCACCGGGCGCGTCTACCGCTGCGCCAATCATGCTGCACCTGATGGAAAAAGTGTTTAAAGACAAAGTCGCCAGCCCGGAATGGCAGGCGAAGCTGAAAACCATTATTCCATCCTACGGCACGAAGCTGAACGGCAACGTGAGCGCGACGGAGCAGGAGCTGGAATACACCAGCCGCGTTCTGCAGCTGCAATACATCAAGCCACAGGCTGCGGATGCTGCGCCAAAAGCGGAGCTGAAGCCTCAGCCGGAAAACAAACCGGTTGCGGATATCGCGCTGTAAGATAAAAGCAAAACGGTAACATCCGTTACCGTTTTAGTGTTTTCTCCCTCTCCCGGTGGGAGAGGGGGGGGGTGAGGGCACCAGAGCGCACCCTTTCCGGGTCGGGTAAGGCGAAGCCGCCACCCGACTTATTTTTAACGTACTACCGCTTGTCCGACAGTCTCATCAGCCTTCCACACGCGATACTTCACTTCCACGTTTTCAGGCGTATAGACCACGATCGGCAGCTTGCTGTTGTAGCGCAACAGACTGTTGTCGCCCAGATACGCCGTCACAAATTTCTTCTCTTTCTTGCCGTCCGGGCAGGCCATCATGGTGGAGACCGGAGAGGTCACTTTGTCAAAGACGTAATAGTCGTAACCCCAGCCTTCCAGGGTTTTACTTTCCAGCTGACCGCCCAGGCGATGCTGATTGCAATCTACTTCCAGCGTCTTGCCAATCAACAGTTCCACTTTGAAGTTCGCTTCATCCTGCTGAACCGGCAGCTGGATCACCTGACGCTTCATCCCTTTGTCCGCTTTTGGATACGGAGCGACTTTTTCCAGCGGCTGCTCTTTTGGGGTTTCGCTGGCGAAAGCACTGCTGCTGACGCACGCGGCGGCGATGAGGGCGATAGCAAATTTAGGTGCGTTTTTCATTGTCATTCCTTTATGTCAAAACGATCCTGCGCAGGTTAACATAACAACTATGAATGATTGGTGTTATTTACTTACATTTTCACTATGAATAGCGTTATGCGCTTTTAAATATCCTGTTTAGTGGTTGTTTATGCTGGTGTGGAGTCGGGTGCCAGTTCGTGTTATTTTAGACCATATATATTGTTATTCATCTGTAAAAGGGAAGAGAGATGGTTCGTGCAAAACTGAAAACGCCTGAAGGCCGCAAATTCCTCCTGGCGCTGCTGGTCGTGTTTATGATTGCTGCCGCGTGCGTAGGGCGAGCAACCATTGTTGGCGTTATCGAACAGTACAATATTCCCCTCTCTGCCTGGACTACCAGCATGTATGTCCTGCAGTCGGCGATGATCTTCGTCTACAGCCTGGTGTTTACCGTTCTGCTGGCTATCCCGCTGGGCATTTTCTTCCTGGGTGGACGTGAGAAGCATTAAGCGCTGACTCGCAATAGCTAAGCCATCCTGCCGGATGGCTTTTTTATGGTCTCATCACACTCTCCTCAGGTTTTTTTAATCCGCGATATCCTATCCTGTAAGCATTCAGGCAACTGTTTTTAAAGCAGGAGCGGTAGATGCGTTCCAGATTTCCAGTGCTCAGTCAGATCCCCAAAGGCGTCTGGGTTGTGGGGGGCGTCAGTATGCTGATGGATATCTCGTCAGAGAGTATTCACAGCCTCCTGCCACTTTTTATGATGACCACCCTCGGTACGAGCGTGCTGTTTATCGGCCTGATTGAAGGGCTGGCGGAGGCCATAGCGCTTTTTATTAAGGTCTTTTCGGGGGCGATAAGCGACTACCTGGGTCAACGTAAGGGGCTGGCTCTGTTAGGGTATGGCCTGGGGGCGCTAAGCAAACCCCTTTTCGCATTAGCGTCCTCTTCCGGGATGGTTTTAGGCGCACGTCTCATGGACCGCACGGGGAAGGGAATACGGGGCGCCCCGCGGGATGCGCTGGTTGCAGACGTCACGCCGCCGGAAATGCGTGGTGCGGCTTATGGTCTGCGTCAGTCAATGGATACCACAGGCGCATTTCTTGGCCCATTACTGGCCGTAAGCTTAATGCTGTTACTGGACAATGATTTTCGCACCGTTTTCTGGATAGCTCTTATCCCCGGTCTGCTTTCAGTTGCCTTGCTCTATTTCGGCCTTCAGGAGCCGAAAACTCCCCTCGAACATAAACGTACTAATCCCATTAAACGAGAGAATTTAAGGCGGCTGGGTAAAGCGTGCTGGTGGGTGATTGGCCTTGGTGCAGTGTTCACGCTTGCCCGGTTTAGCGAGGCTTTTCTCGTCCTTCGTGCGCAGCAGTCGGGCGTTCCTCTGGCCCTTATTCCGCTGGTGATGGTGGTCATGAACGTACTCTATTCCCTTTCGGCTTACCCTTTTGGCAAACTTTCTGATGGCATGAGCCACACCCGACTTCTGCAGTGGGGGCTAATGGTGCTGATTGGTGCAGATGTTGTTCTGGCGCTGAGCAGCCACTGGATGGGAGTCATTTTAGGCGTCGCGCTTTGGGGGATACATATGGGTATGACTCAGGGATTACTGGCGGCAATGATAGCTAAAACTGCACCGCCCGATCTGCGCGGTACGGCTTTCGGTATTTTTAGTCTGGTCAGCGGCGTGGGATTGTTAATCGCCAGCGTGGGAGCCGGCGCGATATGGGAAACGTTTGGCGCGGAATATACGTTTTATGCCGGAGCGGTGATTTGTCTGGCTACGCTAGTGTATCTGCGCAAAACGCCGGACGAGGCGAAATAAAAAACCAGCCATCAGGCTGGTTTTCAGTGTGTTTTTGGTCGGCACGAGAGGATTTGAACCTCCGACCCCCGACACCCCATGTCACTGCGTTAAAGCCGCTGCAACCCTTGAAAATACTGGTGCTACGGCATGTTTGACTGTATATGCAAACAGTGCATTTTTTGCAAAATCCGCACTATATACATCAATGAGTTACGGGTAGGTTTTTCCCCATAAATCACCCGGCTTTAAAGACAATTTCAGCATGAGGAACTTCTACCCATTCCACATGGTTCTGGGTATAAATTTTTGTCGATTTTGCATCACTATGGGCCATCCTTGCCTGCGGATCGATACCTTGTCTTTCGAAAATATGAGCCGCCAGCGCTCTAATCTCGTGGAAAGTTGGCCTTTCTTTGATAGGTAATTCTGCCGCTACACCTATCCGGTCCCGCAGCTCTGAAAATGCCCTGCTCAAATAATCAGGGGCCACCTGTGTTGGGTGGTTAACTTCCTTGCTTATCGGATTGCTTCTCTTTTCCAGAAGCCGGTGAACAACATAAGGACTGGCCACATTGTCTCTGCTGTTGTCGATGATCTCTTTCAGGGCCCTGCCGATCGGAATAGCGACGTGTGAAGCCTCTTTGTGCTGCACTTTTTGCCGGTGAATGTAAAGCGTTCCGAATATGCCAGCCTCCTCCTGATCGAACCATACACAGCCGCAAACCCCTTCTTGAGGTTCCTTGATCGAGTACCGGATCCGGGAAACTTCCAGGCGCGCTTGCGTAGTTTGTATGGCAAGGTCCATTGCAGTCTTCAGCCAAGGTTCAGCAGCTGCATGTATGGCCTGGAACTGTTCCAAAGTAAGTCGCCGGCGGACCTTTTTATCGACACGCCTCATTTTTTTCCGTGTTGCAGGGTTATCCATCATTAGCGATTCATCAACAGCATAAGAGAATAGCTTTTTCAGGAAGCTAACTTTTCGGTTCTGAACATTGGCCGACGATTCAGAATGGTAATTTCGTATGTAGGCATTTACGTGCTCAAGCTCAATATCGCATGCGGGTATGTTATTAAAAAATTCTTTAACCCTGATGGCATCATTATTCCAATCGTCAAGTGTGCTTTTAGACGGCTGCTCATCTTTGATCGCTCTCTCCATAATGCGATCAACATGTTCAGAAAACGGGTGGGCTTCACCATTCAGCCCTCCCGATTCCCGAATTAATGAATCTATCGATGGTGTATTTTCAGGGCGCATCCTCAGGTTATATTCTCGGGCGATGGCGATAGCCATTACTCGATCCGAACCGAGAGTTTTCTTTTTCCCAGTTATAAGCGTGAACTTATACACGCCACGATCTTTATCAAAAAAAAGATAATCAGGAAGGTGGCGGTATTCTTTTTTTCGTGGCCTTGCTGCCATGGTCAACCCTCAATTATTAACTGACGTACCGCCTGATTAACAATTGAGTCAACTCCCCACTTTTCGGTTTCATAGACAAAAACTGAACCATCTACAATCCTTCCCATGAGTAATCCGTTTTCGACCCAACGTTTAATTGTACGGTTGTCAGGAATGGAGTCTTTGGTAAATTCGCGCTTACTCCAGAGACTCGCTTTCATTAGCTTTGCCATGGTTTCCTTCTCCATAAAGCCCGGCTGCACCCGGGCTGAGTGGTTTACTCGTTGGTGCTGGTGGCAGGGATAATTTTCTGCCAAATTGCTGACACATATTTTGCCTGATGGCGCGCATCAGCCAGGGCGTTGTGAACATCGCCAATGAATGGCATGTCACGCTTCGGATCGAAACCAACACTGCGACCGAGGGTAACAATCGTGCGTACATCATGATCGTTCCAAAATTCCCACGGGCAAATGCGTCCGGCGCGTTCGTAAGCTCCGCGCAGAATCACATTGTCAAAGGTGGCCCCGTTACCCCAGACCTTCATGTATTTGAGATTATATGCATGCCGGTGAATGAAATGGCTAAGTTCCGACAGTGCATCAGTGATAGGCATCGCATCATCAACGCAAATAGCTGAGCGCGCTTCCGGGCTTTGTTTTAGCCACCAAAGAATTGTATCTCCATCCGGTACCGCGCCTTGAGCCATTGCGCTTTCAAGCGAGACGGCCGTGTAGAATTCTTGGCCAAGTTCACCTGTTTGAGGGTTAAAAAAGACGGCACCAATTGAGACGATCGGCGCGTTTGGCTTTTTCCCCATTGATTCGAGGTCAATCATTAAGTCGTTCAACTGCTTTCTCCATTGCTAATTCTGCGATTAAAGCCGAGGGGACAACTACCGGCATTGGTACTCTGACGATTTGTGCTCGTGCTCTATCGATTTCCCCTGCCAGCTCCAGCAGGCGGGAGCGGCAATCCTCTGCCTCTTCTCGCCACCAGGCCAGGTCGGCCTTAAGGCGGCGCAGGCGCCGCTGTTTTAGTTTGCTGGGCATCAGGCCTCCGGTTTGGGTGCTGCTGCGAGCATTGCCGACCAGCATAGCTTTGCTCGGTGCGCCGCTTGCTGGCATCCACTCATGGCTTCGTATGCTTCCCAAACATCTGCATCGCTAAAGCTTTCATCTGGTTCAGACTCGAAACCTTCGACGATCATGTTTTCTGTCGGCTCAATCGGCACCATCACCCACCCATCCGGAACCACAGGAGAGTTGCCATAGGTACCTTTAAGCAAGGCGGCGCGGCAGGCGTTCCATATCTCATGTGCGTCTTCATCGTCGAAGAGAGCGTCAGAATACGACGCCATCAGCTCGCGAATTTCTGCTGGGCATTTATCCGGCACTGTCGGCGCTGGCGGGATGGTGTAAAGCATCACTTGGCGGCGCGGATCTGCAAATTTATTGGCCTCACCACCAATAGCGAACAGATAGCCGTTGCCTCCATTCTTAACATCACGCAATTCATCCGCATCAGTCCACGCCACAGGCTCAACGTCCAGCGAAGCCAGCACGCGCTTAGCCAGCCAGCATTTCTCTTCGTCGCCGTAAGGATTGTCAGCAATCTCTCTCAGGCGATCAGTGCTGATTTCACCGCCATCCGCACGGAACGGTTTAACTGTCATTGGGCGGACTCCTCAAACAAAACTTCACCATCAACGCCGCCGACCTGATAAACCACTGAACCATCTTCACGGTATTCCTTCGGCGCGGCACTCCATCCTTCTCCGTCTAGTTCGTCATCATCACCGACCAGAACGAAACCACCCCCAACCACACGAGCCGGGTAAACCTCCCCCTCAGTCCACCAGCCTTCAGTGTCTTTGGTGCATTTGAGAAGTAACAAATTGCTCATTCTGCACCACCTTCGATTGGCTTAATGCTGCTTAGAATAAGTCTGCGTGATGTCAGCGGCGCACCGCTGCGGCGACCATCTTCTTTCCGGTAGGTTTCAGTGCGACCAACACACCAGGTCGTTGGAGTCTCGCGCAACTGCACGGTTTTCTCGCCATCTTTGGTGATGATGGTTCCGGTATGGGTTTTTATTTTCTGGTTTATTGCCATTGTCGATTACCCCTTACGCTGCTTTATCATGAGCTCTAAAACTTCCTGGCAGCTGGCGCATGTTTTGCAGCCAGGCATTGCAACCCTGCGCGCCTCAGGAATGTCCTCTTCGCATTCAGAACAGTGCTCTGCAGAGACTGCATTCTGATCAATACGGTGTTTTTGTATGGCCAGCTGCAGGCGGTGCTCTACCAGCTCGTTTGCCTGATCGATGATGTCTGAACTCATACGGCACGCTCCTGGCGAAGTAACGCATCGTGCAGCGCCATAGCACCCGCTTCACGGAGTGCAGCATCTTCATAACTGATGCCATTCGAATCCATGATGCAGTCCCTATCGAGGCACTCCGAACAATCGTTGAGGGCAGATTTGATAGCGTGGGCACGCACTTCATCCAGTACAGCGTCGGTCACATTGCCTGAATGGTCTGGGTCGGTGAACTCGATAAGGACTTCATTTCCTCTCTGAAGAAGTTCTTCATCAGATGCATAGGGGAGTTCATCAGCAGTATTAAGGTGCCCATGATTATACCCAGCTGAATAAACCTGCCCGGCAGCCCATCGCACCGCCTGAACTTCCGCAGCCAGCGCAGCTACCTGCTTCTCAGCGTTTGACAGTTGAAGGAGGAGTTCTTCAACTAACGTCACACGCATCACTACCTTCTGGCAGTCGTTGCGTTTAGCTCTGGCGATTGTGCCGCGCAGAGTCGCGTATTTGTTGGTGGTCATTGGACGGACTCCTGACGAAGATGGTTAATTTCGGCGTCAAGGCTCATTCGCTGGTCCATCGATTCCGTCAAGGCGGCAAATGTAACGTCCAGGCGAGTGGCTACCTCACGCATCAGAGAGGCTTCTGCTGGTGGCAGTTTCCCCGCCGCAGCATGGGCTGCGGCTACCAGTTCTTTTATTTTCATGCGAGGCATGCGCGTGATTCCGTAAGCTCATTGAAACGGTTAATGAACAAGCCATATGCCTGGCCTGGGCGAAGAGGAACGATCTGGATAATGTCGCTGGCCGGAATACCTTCGAGGCAAGGCCAGAGTGAGCCGTCGTCGATATCCAGATCGCGGCGTTCCGTGGCAAGCATCACCAGATCGGCGTATTTCACTACCGCTGACATATCAGGGGTGATGCTGAATTTGGCCCGGATCAGCTGTTCTACCCGCTCTTCAATGCGACGGTAATCTGGAAGCAATGCTTTCAGGGGAGCAGGGATGTCCTGGCAATAGGCTTCAGCTGCGTCATGCATCAGGGCTTCAAAGGCAAACTCTGGAGGCACAATTTGGCTGCACAGTACCGAGTGCTGGGCCACGCTGTAAAATTCCGGCAGATGACCACTGAAGCGGCAGATGTGGGAAAGTGCGGTCGCAATATCCTCGATCTCTACGTCGTCAGTGGTTGAATTAAGGTAATCGAATTTCTTACCTGAAAGTGTCTGGATATAACTCATCGTATTTTCTTCTCCATATTTGGCAGCTGCACCTGCGCCAGTTTTTGGTTGTACGAATCCCTCGCCATTGGCGATTAATAAAGGGAATTACGCTTCAATAAATCCCCGCGGCGCCGGGGATTTAATGCAGAGAAATTACGCTTTAAAGTTACCGATAAAGGTTTCAACCGGCTTGTCGGTGAACTTCTCGATCAGCAGGTCACGGAACTCGTTGGCGATAGCTTCTTCCTGGGCTTCCAGTTGAACGATGCGGAGTACAAACACCGGTTCCCCGCTTTTAAGCAGGCTGTTACGCAGGCTAAAGCGGCGTTCGCCCAGTCCTTCATATGGCACGCATTTGAACTCGAAGGCGACAGGCATCACGTCTTTACTGCTGGCTTCAACGCTCTGCATCAGGGACTTTCTGCCGCCAAAATCTTCGTCTTCATGAGCTGCTTCCGAGACTTGTTTGATATTGACGCGACGAACGGCACCAGCTGCCTGCGCGATGGACAATACATTCCCGTCGGCATCAAATGCGGTCAGGAAGTCGGCCCAGTCCTCCAGCCATTCAGCAATTTCCTTCTGGCCCAGTCGATCGCCATTTACCTGAAGTAGGGCTCGGAATGGCGCTGTCTTTTTGAGGGTGATAGATGCGACGTTATCAGCATGGCCAGGGTTAGCCAGAGTACCGATATTGAACACGGAGCGTGCGGCCATGTTGTCAGCATCGATAAAGCATCGCGCTGGTTCAGCTTCGTTGGCATAGCCAGCTGCATAACGGACAAAGTCAGGAATGCTGGTTGTGGTCATGGCACCGCGGAAACGAAAACGTTCCAGGTCGAAACGCTCAAGGCTTTCTACGTTTACGCCATCAGGGAGCAGGGCAGTAGGGCATGCCGTTTCTTTAACTGCAGTGAGGTGATAACCGGAAAGAACAAGGTCTTTCACCTGCTGCAGGGCATTGCCGTCTAAAATCTGGGACATAAAATTTCCTTAATATGTGGTCATAGGGATGTCAGTGATTTGTCTGCTGCGGATCACTGTGCCGCTTTAAGCTTTCCGTCAACGCCGCCGTTGATCCCGAACAGCTGCCCCTGATCTTCCTGCAGGATGGTCAGCTTGCCGCCTTTGTTAACCCACATTGGTGTTTCGGTGGTGTCTTCTTCGGAGGCTTTACCGCGCGGGGTTGGGGTGACGTAGTTCAGCTTGTGCTTGATCTTGACGCGCTTCTCTTCGACGGAATTACCCATACGCTCAATATCAAAGGTGAGGACTACTTTGCCTTTGGTACCGTTGTTCAGAACGCCAAGCGCGGTAGTATTTAAAGCCGCCGCGATCTTGTTCATGAACACGCCGGCATCCAGTTCGCCCAGGAAATCGGGCACTACGGTCATGCGGTCATTACTCATGGTTTAACCCTCTGTAAGGCGGCTGCCACCGCCAGTGGAACTTCTCCATACACAACAGAAAAGGGCACCTGCGCTTTGGCTATGGGTAGGAGGTCCATTTCCATAGCGCCCGGGTGGATTGGGGAATGAGCCCGTCGCCCGGTGATGCCCTTGTCTCTTGTGTAAAAAAGGTGCCCACCGATGTGATGGGCAAAGACTACACACAGCAATGATTTTGTTGTGGCGGTGGTGCCTCCACCTGCCGGACCGGCCAGAACCGGCGACGCTACACCTCAAGAAACGTATTCATTTCAAAAGTTGAAATAAAAACTTGTTGGCCTCGTCACGTGCGCAGAGCCGCATTACCACAACTGGAAGCGCACTCCACCAGGTAACAAACCGATCCCCATCAGTGAAAAGAGGAATGCGCTTTCATGTTGTGTTGTGCTGGTCGGTGCTGATCTCCAACTTTCGGGATGGTTGTGCCATTGCCCCGCGCGGGTTAATAGTCCGCTGCACATCAGCCTGTGCATTCACCACAACGGTGAGAGCACTGTTTACCTGCTTTACCGCGTCGCGTCTCACGCAGTCCGATAATCAGCAATGCTCTCGCCTGTTGTGCCCTTAAAAAGCTGGCTGTCACCCTCAGGGTGAAAGTGAGCAGCCAGAACAGGGATCACTTCTTATTGCTTTGGCCTGCTTTTAACCACATCAGGCGCGGTGGTTTGGTGTCGACAGAAAAAAAATCTAACTTAACTTAGTTTATTGGTCAAGTGAAAACATCAAACTAAACTTAGCTTGATGCTTAGAGGAAGAGCGGGAAGGGATTAGAGTTCGTACTGAACGCCTTTAACTACGCCAATAATGAGGCAGTTACCATTGATCGGGATGTTGGGGTAGCGAGGATTTAGTGGGACTAAAAATTTTTGTGGGCCATCAATGACCAGTTTTTTAACAGTCGCTTCGTTAGTGCCATCAATACGCGCAACAACAATCTTGCCATGAAGGGGTTCGGCATCTGGATCAACAATAACGGTTGCCCCTTCAGGGATTGTTGGGAGGCCATTTGGATTGGTCATTGAATCCCCTTTGACCTCTAAAGCGAACGAGCTATCCCCAATGCGTAGTGATGTTTCAACCCATTTATCAACATCACTGAATAAATCAGCGGCCTTACATTCCGTAAACTGCCCAGCTTGAACCCAGGAAATCACGGGCACACGCCTCATTTTAGTTATGAGGGTACCTTCAAATTCAGTGCCGTAAAGAATGTAATCTATTGATGTATTGAAGAATTTAGCCAGCTTAACCAGCGATTCTCCGTTTGGGATATTCACATCCTTTTCCCAATAACCCACCGCTACGTCACTAACCCCGCAGAACTTACCCAGTTCTTTTTGAGAGGTTTTTGTAACCCTGCGTAGGGCTTTAATGCGCTGACCAACCGTTTCCATGAAAGCACCAAATTTAAAAAAGACTAAGTAATCTTAGTTTTTATTGACCAAAGTTAGATTGGTTATTAATATCTAACCAAACTTAGCTAAGGAGGCTTCATGACAACCGACGAGATTGAACAACATTTCGGCAGCACTGAGAAAGTTGCCGAATTTTTTGGCATCACCAGTGAGGCCGTTTACCAGTGGCGTAATCGCCCCGGACGCTTAATCCCTAAAGGACGAGCTGCTGAAGCTGCGTATCGAACTGCTGGTGAACTGGAATTCAACCCAGAACGTTATGGCAAGAATACATCGCCTAACGATCAGAAATAACCACAGAAGGGAGGACCTAGCCGTGGGTATAGAACCTGAATGGAAAGTAGATAAGCAGCCAGCCTGGCTGGTGGCCGCAATCAAAAAAACGATCACCGAGCTGCCTGGCGGATATTCAGAAGCTGCTGAGTGGTTGGGTGTGACCGAGAACGCGCTGTTTAACCGGCTGCGTACCGATGGCGATCAGATCTTCCCGCTCGGTTGGGCGATGGTGCTTCAACGTGCTGGTGGTTCAAACCACATAGCGAACGCTATTGCACGTCACTCGAACGGTGTTTTTGTGCCATTGGCTGATGTTGAAGAGATTGAGAACGGCGATATCAACCAGCGTCTCATGGAGTCAGTTGAGTGGATCGGCAGGCATTCACAATACGTTCGTAAAGCTACCGCTGACGGCGTTATTGATGCTCAGGAACGCGCCCAGATCGAAGAGAACAGCTATCAGGTGATGGCTAAGTGGCAGGAACATTTGACGCTGCTTTTCCGTGTGTTTTGTGCGCCGGAAAAGAGTGACGCCCGCGAGTGTGCAGCTCCGGGCGTCGTGGCAGACAAATCTTGTATGGAGAAGTAATCCGCATGACCAGTTTAACGGCTTTTAACCGTTTGCCGCAACTCAGGATGATCCCGGTACCGGGCGCTCCGTTGTTTCGGTATGAACGCAGAATAGCAAACCGCTGGGTGCCATGTAACCACAGTCGGGCGGTCGCAATTGTGGGGGTTTACTACAGGAAGGCGAAACGCTTATGCGCGAAGTTAACCGAAGGTTCAAAGACCACAGAGGGATCCCCGTTCGGGTTATCAGGTGGGAGCCAGAGACTCAACGAGTTATCTACCTGCGGGATGGTTATGACCACGAATGTTTCAGCCCGCTCGAACAATTCAAGCGCAAGTTTACCGAGTTAAAGGACGACCATGAGCACTAAATTAACTGGTTACGTTTGGGACGCTTGTGCCGCTTCTGGCATGAAGCTGTCCAGCGTTGCCATCATGGCGCGTCTGGCAGACTTCAGCAGTGATGAGGGGGTTAGCTGGCCTTCCATCGCTACCATCGCGCGCCAGATTGGTGCTGGTGAGAGCACGGTTCGCACAGCCATATCTCAACTGGAAAAAGACGGGTGGTTAACCCGCCAGCAGCGCCGGAAAGGCAACCGCAATGCATCGAACGTTTACCAGCTCAATGTTGCGAAATTACAGGCTGCTGCCTTTTCTCACCTGTCAGATTCTGACGCATCAAAATCTGATGCCTCAAAAACCGACGCGTCAAAATCTGAGGCATCAAAAAACGATGAAAAAGGCGGTTTTCACCCGTCAGAATCTGGGGGGGATCCGTCAGTAAATACAACTACTGATCCATCAGATAAAAAACATTCTTGTCCGGTTGCTGCGCAACCCGACCCTGTGGTGGTTATCACCGATCAGGCGAAGCAGGTTTTATCACATCTGAACAAGACCACCGGATCACGGTATCAGGTCTGCAAATCATCCTTGGAAAACATCCGGGCTCGCCTGGCTGACGGGTTTACGCCCGATGAGCTGCTGTTGGTGGTGGATTACAGCGTCGAGAAGTGGGGCGAGGATCTGAAAATGGCCGAATATCTGCGCCCAACAACGCTGTTTCTGCCAACAAAATTCCCAGGCTACCTGCAATCCGCAAATAAGTGGAACGCAGCAGGACGTCCAGAACGACAGTATTGGGGCTCAATCCGTAAGCATGATCCGATGAAATTTGGTGGACCAGATAAAGCCATTCCAGCTGGCTTCAGGGGAGCGAAATGATGAGCATGAATGCTGATAACAAATATTGCCGCGCGCTGGCTGAACTGCGCTCAAAGCCAGCGCATGAATTGAAAGAGGTTGGCGATCAGTGGCGCACTCCAGATTTGTTGTTTTGGGGCATCAATTCGATATTTGGGCCGATGGTTCTGGATCTGTTTGCAGACGATAGCAATGCTAAATGCCCTGCATGGTATACCGCCGAGGATAACGCGCTGACGCAGGACTGGTCAGAGCGTCTGGCAGAACTCGGTGGCGCCGCGTTTGCAAATCCGCCATATAGCCGTTCTCAGTACCATGAAAAGCAGGCCATCACTGGCATGACCCACATCATGAATCACACAATGGCGATGCGTGATAAAGGTGGTCGTTATATATACCTCGTGAAGTCAGCCACAAGTGAAACATGGTGGCCGGAAGATGCCGATCACATCATGTTTATTCGTGGTCGTATTGGGTTCGATCTTCCTGTTTGGTTTGTTCCCGCTGACGAGAAGCAGCAACCCACCAGCGCATTTTTTGCCGGGGCAATCGCTGTCTTCGACAAAACCTGGCGTGGTGAAAGCTTCAGCTATATCAATCGCACCGAACTGGAAGAAAAAGGGCGTGCAGCATTGTCATTAGCTCAATTCGCCGCGGCAAAAATGGCCCTTCCGTCGGTGTCGGAAAAAGCAATGCCTACTCCCATTGCAACGGCAGATGCAGAGTCGCGCATCTGGCCTCTGGAGGTTGGTCTGGTATTCGATCAGGTCGAGGGGGCGGATTCTCTGGGGGTGAACCAACAGAACAAGTTGAAGGCCAACATCAACCAACTCTGGCTGGAGCGTGTGCCTACCAGCGAAATAATTAGCGTGGCCGGTGGTCTGGTTAGCAGTATGCAGGGGGCCGTCAATGCGTGAAATTATCGTTGATAACTTTGCTGGTGGTGGCGGCGCGAGTACCGGCATTGAACTGGCGATCGGGCGTAGCGTGGATATCGCTATCAACCACGACGAAAACGCTATTGCGATGCATAAGACGAATCACCCGGACACGCTGCATTATTGCGAGTCGGTGTTTGACGTTGACCCAAGCGCAGCCACCAGCGGCAAACCTGTCGGTCTGGCCTGGTTTAGCCCTGACTGCCGCCACTTTTCCAAAGCGAAGGGCGCTAAGCCGGTTAAGAGAGAGATTCGCGGGCTGGCGTGGATTGTCCTGCGCTGGGCGCTGGCAGTACGTCCCCGCGTCATGATGCTGGAGAACGTCGAAGAATTTAAGACATGGGGCCCGCTGCTGGATGAAGAATTACGCCCAGATCCTGAGCGTGCTGGCGAAACATTCGAGGCATTTGTCGGCATGCTGTCGACGGGGATCGCGGCGAATCACCCTGCGCTGGCTGAGGTTTGTGAATTCCTTGCCATTGAGCCGCACGGCCAGCAGGCGCAACAGCTGATCGCCGGGCTTGGTTATGAGGTTGATTATCGGGAGCTGCGCGCATGTGACTACGGCGCGCCGACGATCAGAAAGCGTTTCTTCATGGTCATGCGCTGTGACGGCCGCAAGATTCATTGGCCTGAAGCGACTCATGGGGATCCAAAATCACTGGAAGTACAAAGCGGCAAGCTGGCGCCATGGCGTACCGCGGCGGAGTGCATTGACTGGAATATCCCGGCCCGGTCCATCTTCGACCGCAAAAAGCCGCTGGCGGAAAATACGCTCAAACGTATCGCGCGCGGCATCCAGCGCTTTGTTATCGAAAGCGCATCGCCTTTCATCGTGAAGTGTAACCACACCACGGCGAAAGGAGGTTATGACTGTTTCCGCGGGCAATCGTTGTTAGAGCCATTGCAGACCATCACTAAAAAGCATGGCTACGCGCTGGCGGTACCGCATCTTACTAAATTCCGCACCGGGGCCACCGGGCAGCCAGTGACCGAGCCGGTTCCAACTGTCACCGCTGGTACGTCGGCGCGCCCGGGCGGGAATTGGCATGCGCTTGGCGTAGTTGAGGCCGCCCTGACACCGTTCCTGGCTGGCAATGGCGGCAGTGAGTACCAGGCAAAGCCACGCTCGCTGGATAAACCCGCTCATACAATCCTCAAGCAGTCCCGCGCGTGCGTGGTTGCGCCGGTCATCGCCCGCCAGTTTGGCGCCAGTGTTGGGCACAGGGCTGACGAACCGAGTGCGACGATTACTGCAGGCGGTGGCGGTAAGTCGCAGCTGGTAACTCCAACACTGATCCAGATGGGGTACGGCGAACGCCCAGGGCAAGAACCGCGTGTTCTTCAACTGAATAACCCGCTCGGCACGGTCACTGCTGGTGGTAATAAGTTTGCAACGGTTAGCGCGTTCCTGGCGAAGCACTATGGTGGGAATTACACGGGGCCGGGTGTTGGTATGGATGAGCCTGCCCACTCAGTCACTACTGTTGATCACCACGCGGTAGTTGCGTCGCACCTGGTGAAGCTACGCGGAACCTGCCGCGACGGTCAGACCATGGATACACCTATGCCGACTATTACCGCTGGTGGCCAGCACGTTGGCGAGGTCCGGACATTCCTCGAAACCTACTGCGGTGATAGCGAGGATGAATGGCTGGTGACGATCGAGGGGGTTAAGTACCAGATCGTCGATATCGGAATGCGCATGCTGCAACCGCATGAGCTTTATAAGGCGCAGGGCTTCCCTGAGGGCTACGTTATCGATCAGGACTATCGCGGCAATCGTTACGCCAAAGACAAGCAGGTAGCGCGCTGTGGTAACGCAGTACCGCCGCCGTTCGCTCGTGCGCTGGTAGAAGCAAATCTTCCTGAATTATGTGCAAATCAAAAGGCGGGTGCAGCCGCCTGATATGGAGAAATAGCATGAATCAGTTAACCGCAAAGGGTGTTGTGACAATGTCCAGCCGTGAAATTGCCAGGCTGGTGCAGAGCAAACATGGTGATGTGAAGCGCTCAGCTGAGCGCCTTGTATCTGCTGGTATTTTAACCGCGCCGTTGGCGCACACCCCCTACACACACCCGCAAAACGGGCAAACCTACGAGGAGTATTGGTTCAACAAACGTGATTCTCTGGTGATCGTCGCCAGGCTGTCGCCAGAATTTACCGCCGCTGTTGTCGATCGCTGGCAAGAGCTGGAGAACAGTCAGGCCGTAAGTGTCCCGCAAACATTGCCGGAGGCATTACGTCTCGCCGCGGATCTGGCCGAGCAGAAAGAACAACTGGCCCAGCAGTTAGCCGCTGCCGCGCCGAAAGTTGAGTTTGTCGATCGGTATTGTACTGCTAAAGGCTCAATGTCTTTCCGCCAGGTGGCAAAGCTGTTGCAGGCCAAAGAGACCGATTTCCGCTTGTTCCTCATTGAGAGCGGCATTTTGTACCGGCTCAGTGGAGTGCTGACACCGCGGCACCAGCACATTGCTGCCGGGCGGTTTGAAGTGAAAACTGGCACCACGAGTGAAACAAACTACGCCTTTAGCCAGGCACGTTTTACACCCAAAGGCATCGAGTGGATCGGCGGCCTGTGGACGGCACACATCGCTAAGGGGCATGCCGCGTGAGAGGACTGTTTACAGCCGAGACTGTTCCGCGCCTGGGGCTTGTGGTGTTAAAGCCGGGTAGCGAACTGATGTCTCTGTTTCAACAGGGGCGTGTGCTGGTGGAGCCTCAGCCAAAAAGCATGGCTGGACTTCCGTCGGGGCTCGTCCCTGATGCCAGGCAGCCGCTGGCAGAAGATGAGTCCCTCGAGGGATTCTTCACAGACGAGAGAGTTATCCGTGCAGCAGGCGGTTTGAACGCCTTGGATTCCTGGTTAGAGCGTAACGTGAAGGAATGCCAGTACCCGCATACTGATTATCACCATCATGAGCTGGTAACGATGCGACATCCCCCTGGATCAATGTTGCTCTGTTGGCATTGCGATAACCAGCTGCGCGATCAAACCACCGCGGCGCTGGCAGAACTGGCCCGGCGTAATCTCATTAACTGGCTGATCAGTTCCATCCTGTCTTCGCTTGGGTACAACAACGAGCGTGAACTATCCCTCGGTGAATTGTGCTGGTGGGCTGTTTATTCAGGCATTGCTGATGCAGTCACGGAAAGGATGGCCCAGCGTGCGCTTCGCTTACCGGACGAGCCGTTTTTATCCGTATATCGAGAAAGTGACATTGTGCCGATGCCCCCCGCAAAAAGCATTTTGCAGAAGAAGGTCACCCCTGCGGTCACGGCTGCGAAATTAAAGCATGGAGCAAATCAGGATGTGGCCTATGACCAGCCAAAGGTTCTGGCTCTGCATGCGGATCCTGAATCCCCTGAATCATTCATGTTGCGCCCAAAACACCGCAGGTGGGTGAATGAAGACTATACCCGGTGGGTTAAAACCCAGCCCTGTGAAGGTTGCCGGCGGCCAGCGGATGATCCACACCATGTCATTGGTCACGGCATGGGCGGTACCGCCACTAAAGCCCACGATTTGTTCGTGATCCCTCTGTGCAGAGAGTG
>NZ_QFXN01000230.1:0-25620 GCF_003144775.1 Enterobacter sp. CGMCC 5087
TTACATGCTGATGTTGCAGCGTTCGAGAAAAAACACGGTACCCAGCTGGAGCTGCTATTCCGGTTTATGAATCGAGCGCTGGCGATCGGCGTAATAACAAAAGCGTAATTGTATGGAGCGCTGATCATAATGAATTTACAAGAACTGGAATTTACGCGGATTGAACTGCGCCGAGCGCTGGCGGATTTATCAGGTTCGACAAAAGGACAGCTGCAGGCGTTCAGTGAGCATCCACCAGCAGATAAGAACAAATACCCCCGGCACCATCCTGAAATCGTCATGGAGGGTGGGGAAGGTTGTGGATCCAAGGTTGTAAAAACGATGGCCACTCCACTTTATGTTCTTGAGACAAGGAGCCGTCGCCGACCTTTACCGCCTATTAAGGATGCGGAGTTCGCTTGTTCAGCATGGCGTCGTTCGGTCAATGGTCTTGGGGAGCATTTGCAGGCATGGGTGCGGTACTGCTATGGGCATGACCTTGCTTTCCGGTACCAGAGGTTAATGTGCCAGCACGTATGGGAAGAGTTTCAACGTCAGCATAGCGGCAAAAAAATCCAGGACCGTGTCACTAAAAAACTGGTAGGGCTTGTCTGGCTGGCGGCGCAAGAAGTTGCTGCCTCGCGTAATAACGATACCTATCAGGAGTATGCTGGTGCAGCTCTGGCGCGCATGGTCAGCGTTGAGCGTTCCACCTGGCTCAGGGTGTATTCAGGGCACTGGGCGGCTTTCAAAGCGTCGTTTACTGAGATGGACAGCCAGGCACTAAGCGAAATTTTGTCACGGTACGAAGAGTACCAAGAACTGAAAGTGGCGGAAATGTGAGCTAACTTTCACTAACTCCCTCAATTGGGCTTGCAAAATGCAACAAAATGAGCCATATTTGAAGCTAATTTGATATTTTGTCATAATTATATATAACCTCGCCTCGGCGGGGTTTTTTTATGCCTTTTGTATCTAAAGCTTGATGCAAAAATGAACCAGAGTTATCTGTGTGTCACACGATAAAAAAGGGAAAAAGGCATGCAAAATCAACCTTATATGACAGAAGAAGCAAAGGCGGTTTTTAACGAACTCAGCGCTTCACCAGCGACAGCTGGGGAAATTGCACAGAATACGCACCTTAGCCGAGAGAAATGCCAGCTCATTCTGACGCAGCTGGTTATGGCGGGGTTATCAGATTACCAGTTTGGATGTTACAAACGCCTCCACTGAAGGGGGCATTCTGCTGTGGAAATGGGCGGCTGGTGGGTGTTGTAGCACCCAACCAGCCATTAGCTCATGCTTTCAGGTCACAAGCTAACCAAGGCCCACTGCTTTAGCGCAAAAGCATAGTGAGCCTATCAGAGTTACGCTTACGGATCTATGAAAAATACTGTAAATATAAACAGTGTTGAGCTTGTCAACGCTGACTGCCTGCAATACCTCGCAACCCTCCCAGACAACACCATCGACCTTATTGTTACGGATCCGCCTTATTTTAAGGTGAAGCCGAACGGCTGGGATAATCAGTGGAACGGTGACGCCGACTATCTTCGCTGGCTTGATATGTGTCTTGCCCAGTTCTGGCGAGTGCTTAAGCCTGCCGGCAGCCTGTATTTGTTTTCAGGTCACCGACTTGCATCTGATATTGAGATCATGATGCGTGAACGCTTCAACGTCATGAACCACATTATCTGGGCGAAGCCATCAGGGCGCTGGAACGGGTGTAATAAAGAAAGCCTGCGCTCTTACTTCCCCGCGACGGAACGCATCCTTTTCGCTGAACATTATCAGGGGCCATATAAGCCGAAAAGCGACGGGTTTGCTGAGAAAAGCAACGAGGTCAAACAGCACGTCATGGCTCCGTTAATCACCTACTTTCGGGATGCACGAGCCGAACTGGGGGTCACGTCCAGGCAAATAGCTGACGCCACCGGAAAGAAAAATATGGCGTCTCACTGGTTCGGTGCCAGTCAGTGGCAACTACCGAACGAGCAGGATTACGAAAAGCTGCAGGAATTGTTCACTCAGATCGCCATTGAGAAGCACCGCGCCTCTGAACTCAAAGCACCGCATCACCAGCTGGTGGCCACATGGCATTCGTTGAACCGGAAATACCTTGATCTGCTGGAAGAGTACAAATCTCTTCGGCGGCATTTCTCTGTGACAGTAGCCGTGCCCTATACAGACGTCTGGACACATAAACCCGTCCAGTTCTATCCAGGCAAACACCCGTGCGAAAAGCCCGCTGATATGTTGCGGCAAATCATCAACGCCAGCAGCAGGCCCGGCGATGTGGTAGCTGATTTCTTTATGGGCTCGGGATCAACTGTTAAAGCAGCCATTGAACTGGGCCGCCAGGCTATCGGCGTAGAACTGGAAGAGGAACGTTTCAACCAGACGGTAAGTGAGGTAAGGCAGCTGGCAGGGGAATAAAAGCTTGGGTCGCTATCGCGGCCCTTTTTATTACCTCAACTGGACACCCGCAACGTAGCGAGGTGAGAGCATGTATCGAATGGAAAAAATCACGACGGGTATTGCATACGGCGCATCGGGAGGGGGGACCGGATACTGGTTGCTTCAGCTCCTCGATAAAGTCTCCCCATCTCAATGGGCGGCCATTGGTGTGCTCGGTAGCCTCATGTTTGGTTTGCTGACGTGGTTAACGAGTCTGTACTTCCAAATCAAAGCGGATCGCCGCAAAGCTGCGCGGGGTGAATGATGTCGAACAAAGCAAAGCTCAGCGCAGCAGTGCTGGCGCTAATCGCGTCAGGGGCATCTGCTCCACTCATTTTCGACCAATTCATCAGCGAGAAAGAAGGCAATGCGCTGGTGGCCGTTGTTGATCCCGGTGGGGTCTGGTCTTTATGTCACGGCGTGACCGTTATCGATGGCAGGCGTGTTGTTAAGGGCATGACGGCCACTGAGGAACAATGCCGGAAGGTTAACGCTATTGAACGCGATAAGGCATTAGCCTGGGTTGATCGCAATATCAAAGTGCCTCTGACAGAGCCACAGAAGGTGGGTATCGCATCCTTCTGCCCGTATAACATCGGCCCCGGTAAATGCTTCCCGTCGACCTTCTATAAGCGCATCAACGCAGGTGACCGCATCGGTGCATGCGAGGCAATCCGCTGGTGGATTAAAGACGGTGGGCGTGATTGTCGACTAACCAAAGGGCAGAAGAATGGCTGCTATGGACAGGTCGAGCGGCGCGATCAGGAAAGTGCGCTGGCGTGCTGGGGGTTGGACCAATGAAAATAAATCCGGGTCTTATCGGCGTTCTCGTTATAGCTGGCCTGTCAGTCGCCCTCGTTAAGAGCTGCTCAGACGCCAGCAGCCTTCAGAGCGAAAACGACGTTCTGCGAAGTGACAACTCTTTGCAGGGGCAGGTGATCGCCTCACAAGCACTCAACTTCAATCGGTTCAATCAGGTTGCCGAACATGCCAACAGGCTTAACTCCCTGATCGACACCAGCACTGAAGAAACCGTTATCGAATACCGGGAGATTCTCCGTCGTGAAAAAACCTGTGATCTGCCTGTTCCTGCTGACATTGCTGGTGGGCTGCTCGAATACGCGCACCGTTTACGTGCCAGCGCCTTGCACACCGATACCGGCGGACCTGACGCAGCCGATGATCGTACCGCTGCCGCCAACACAATAACGTACTGCCAGGCTGTGCTCTGGATTAAACCGCTGCTGGCCGTTATTGAAAAGGGTAACAATAATTTGGAGGGCATCAGGCAGATTGAGAAGGAGCGTCAATGATACTTATCCCATCCAACGGATAATTGTTCTCTTTTTGCAGGTAGGAGAGATTATCACCAGGTGCTAGTGAGTCGCCTTTCTTATACACTCACCCAAAAAGTGAGGAATCTATGGATGAGAAAGTGATGGCTATAGCCACCCTCAATGCTGCTCGAGATGCGGCTGACTGGGCGTTTTGGTCTATGATAGGAACTTGGTTTGCTGGTGTAGCAACCTTTTTAGCAGTTCTAACTTCTCTTTATATAGCTTTTAGGGATAAAAAGTCCTTTATCGGGGGGAAGGTAAGGCTTGGACATATATTTTCTGATATCGACGATAAATCAGTTGTAGCTATATCGGTAGTTAATCGTTCTCTTCATGCAGTTAAATTGAAATCAATTTTCTGGGAAGTTAATGGTGATTATGAATTTCAGCAGTTATTTAGAAATCCAGCATCTGATCCGCTTCCAATTCGCTTGGAACATGGCGATGAAGCTCATTATCGAATAATTCTTAACGAAGATGATGATTGGCTAAAAAGAATTGCTATGAGAATAAGTAAGGTGAATTCATCACCTGAAAGGCTACGTTGCGTTGTTGCGCTTTCTACTGGCGAGAGGGTGCGTTTAAAAATAGATAAGCGTATAAAAAGTAAGATAAAACAATTCATGTAACTACATTGAAAGGTCGCTCAAGCGGCCTTTTTTCTTATGGGTCCTCCCGGCAGGGTGGCCTGCCACGGGGCGGCGCGCTCGCGGGAAACGGCTAGTTTTTCGGATCCAGGGTCATCATCATCATGTGCGCAGGTCTTTGATTTAACTAGAGACCATTTTCGCAAGATGTCGAATCGTTCAAAAAGTGTTCACCATCATGGACCAGGAAATTGCCACTTTAAAACTCAATATCAACCAGCTGGCAGGGATAACCGGCGTACACCGTCAGACGGTTGCCGCGAGACTGAAAAATGTTGAACCTGCTCCAGGCAGCAACAGCAAGTTAAAGCTCTATCTGGTGACCGACATTCTGACCGAACTGATGATCCCTACCGTTTCGGCCAACATCGATGATATGCCCCCCTCTGACAGGCTGTCCCACTGGAAAGCAGAGAATGAGAGGCTGAAGTTCGAACAGGATACGGGGCAGTTAATACCCGCAGATGAAGTGGCGCGAGAATTCTCATTGATGGCGAAAGCCGTCGTCATGGTACTTGAAACCCTCCCGGATGTGCTCGAGCGCGACTGTGCTTTAACGCCTGCTGCGGTAGTTCGTGTGCAAAGCGTTATTGATGATCTGCGCGACCAGATGGCGGAGAGGGTGCAGGACGCTGAAAAAGAGGAGGAAGAGCCTGAGGAGGACTGATGGCAAAGCGGGCATCCGCCAGGGACATCCGCCGCGATGTCTCCGGTATTTTACGAGCCCCGCGTCGTATGCCGGTGGCCGATGCGGTCAGTACTTATATGCGCGTGCCAATGGGGGCGGGAAACTCAGTTCCATGGGATCCTGATCTGGCACCCTATGTGATTGAGCCGATGAACTGCCTGGCATCGCGTGAATACGATGCGGTGGTGTTTGTGGGCCCGGCGCGAACGGGTAAAACCATCGGGCTGATTGACGGCTGGATTGTTTATAACATTGTCTGCGATCCGGCAGATATGCTTGTGATTCAGGTATCTGAGGAAAAAGCGCGCGAGCATTCCAAAAAACGCCTGGACCGTACTTTTCGCTGTAGCCCTGAAGTTAAAACCCGGCTAAGCCCAAGACGTAACGATAACAACGTCTACGACCGTACATTCCGCGCCGGTAACTATCTGAAGCTGGGCTGGCCATCCGTCAATATCATGTCGTCCTCGGACTATAAGAGTGTGGCGCTGACGGATTATGACCGCTTTCCGGAAGATATCGACGGGGAGGGGGATGCTTTTTCACTGGCATCGAAGCGTACCACGACATTCATGTCCTCCGGGATGACGCTGGTTGAAAGCTCGCCCGGGAGGGATATCAGAGACACAAAATGGCGGCGCTCCACGCCCCATGAAGCCCCTCCGACCACCGGAATTTTATCGCTCTATAACCGTGGTGACCGCCGTCGTCTTTACTGGCCATGTCCGCATTGCGGCGAATATTTCCAGCCGGAAATGGACAATATGACCGGATACCGCGACAGCAGCGATCCTGTGCTTGCCAGCGAAGCGGCGTTTCTTCAGTGCCCTGCCTGTAAAGGCAGGATCACACCGGACATGAAGCGTGCGCTGAACATGAAATGTGTCTGGCTCCGGGACGGGCAAACCATCGACAGTAAAGGCCAGGTTAGCGGTGATGGCCGTCGTTCCCGTATTGCCTCCTTCTGGATGGAAGGTCCGGCAGCTGCTTACCAGACCTGGGCGCAGCTTATTTATAAGTTCCTGACCGCCGAGCAGGAATATGAATCCACGCGCAGCGAAGAAACCCTGAAGACGGTGATCAATACCGATTTCGGCAGGCCCTATTTGCCGCGGGCCAGCATGGAGCAGCGTAAAAGTGAATTGCTCGAGCAGCGTGCCGAAGAAGTCCCAAAACGTTCGGTACCGGACGGCGTGCAGTTTCTCACTGCGACCGTGGACGTGCAGGCCGGGCGCAACCGGCGCTTTGTTGTGCAGATTACGGGTTATGGAAGTATGGGTGAGCGCTGGATAGTTGACCGTTACAACATCCGGCATTCGCTGCGCTGCGACGGCAACGGTGAAAGCATTCAGGTGGACCCGGCGAGCTATCCAGAGGACTGGGATCTTTTACTCACCGACGTCTTTGATAAAACGTGGCCACTCGCAACTGACCCGTCAAAGGGCATGCGGCTGATGTCGATGGCCGTGGACTCAGGGGGCGAAGATGGCGTGACGGATAATGCCTACAAGTTCTGGCGCAGATGTCGCCGTGAGGGGCTGGGTAAGCGTATCTATCTCTTCAAGGGGGACAGCGTCAGGCGCAGCAAACTTATCCAGCGAACGTTTCCCGACAACACGGGCAGATCAACGCGCCGCGCACAGGCGACGGGTGATGTGCCTCTTTATCTTCTCCAGACCGATGCCCTTAAAGACCGGGTGAATAATGCGCTGTGGCGTGATTCACCCGGCCCTGGCTATGTGCATTTCCCCGCCTGGCTGGGCAGCTGGTTCTATGACGAACTGACGTATGAGGAACGCTCGAATGAAGGGAAATGGAGTAAGCCCGGCCGGGGCGCAAACGAAGCATTTGACCTGCTCGTTTATGCCGACGCGCTCGCCATCCTTAGTGGTTACGAAAAAATCAAATGGCCGTCTGCTCCTGAGTGGGCACGGCGGGAAACGTGGATCGAGGACACGCAGACGGAAGCTGGCGAAATGCCATCCCCGCCGCCTGCGCCGAAATCTAAATCAAAACCAAAACGTGAGAAGCCCGTAACCGAGCAGGCTAATCCGTGGTCTTCGTCAGGAGGTTGGGTGTGAATCCAGCAGATATTCAAAACATGATCGACCGCTACGCTGCAGCCGAGCTGTCTGTTCTGGAGGGGAAATCAATCACTTTCAACGGGCAGCAGATGACGCTCGAAAACCTGTCGGAAATCAGAAAAGGCCGTCAGGAATGGGAGCGACGACTGGCAACGCTCAATAACAAACGCCGCGGGCGACCCGGCTACAGGCTGGCGAGGTTTGGATGAGTTTTTTAGATGATGCGATTGGCCTGTTTTCACCAGGCTGGAAAGCCTCACGCCTGCGTGCCCGCGCGGTTATTAAGGCGTATGAGGCGGTAAAGCAAACGCGTACCCACAAAGCCCAGAAGGAAAATCGTTCAGCCGATCAGCTCAGCCAGATGGGGGCGGTGTCACTGAGGCAGCAGGCGCGCTGGCTGGACAACAACCACGATCTGGTGATTGGCGTTTTCGACAAGCTGGAAGAAAGGGTGGTGGGTGCGAAGGGCATCATAGTTGAACCGCATCCGATGCTGAGTAACGGGAAGATCGCTAAAAAGCTGGCCACTGATATCCGCAGAAAGTGGGGCGAATGGTCCGTAAGACCCGATGTTACAACCCAGTTTACCCGCCCCATGCTGGAGCGGCTGATGCTGCGAACGTGGCTCCGGGACGGTGAGGTATTTGCTCAGCTGGTTCGCGGAACTGGAAATGGTCTTCAGCCGGTTGCTGGCGTGCCGTTCTGGCTGGAAGCGCTGGAGCCGGACTTCGTGCCGATGAACAGCGATGCCGCCACCCAGCTCAATCAGGGCGTTTTTGTCGATAACTGGGGGCGCCCGAAAAAATATCAGGTCTATAAAAGCCTGCCAGTATCCGGGCGTCAGTTCGATACCAAAGAGATAGATGCAGAAAACATGCTTCATCTCAAATTCACACGACGCCTGCACCAGACCCGCGGAACGTCTCTTTTGTCAGGTGTTCTGATGCGTCTGAGCGCGCTGAAAGAGTACGAGGACTCGGAGCTTACCGCTGCCAGAATTGCTGCCGCACTCGGCATGTATATCAAAAAAGGCGACGGACAGAGCTTCGATTCTGATTCCGGCAGCGATGACCGCGAGCTGATGATTCAGCCCGGTATGCTCTATGACGAACTGCAGGCCGGGGAAGAAATCGGGATGATTAAATCCGATCGCCCGAACCCTAACCTCGAGTCTTTTCGTAACGGGCAGCTGCGTGCCGTGTCCGCCGGCAGTCGCCTCAGCTTTTCCAGCACATCCAGAAACTACAACGGAACGTACAGTGCCCAGCGGCAGGAGCTTGTCGAGTCAACCGACGGATATCTGATTCTTCAGGACTGGTTCATCGGTTCAATGACCCGGCCCATGTACCGGGCCTGGCTGAAGATGGCTATTGCTGCCGGAGAAATCAAGCTGCCGAGAGGCATCGATATGGACTCGCTGTATAACGCAGTTTATTCGGGACCCGTTATGCCGTGGATTGATCCCGTTAAAGAAGCGAATGCCTGGAAAACGCAGATCCGCGGCGGTGCCGCCACTGAATCCGATTGGATCCGTGCCAGCGGTCGCAACCCGGATGATGTTAAGTCACGCCGTAAAGCGGAGGTTGACGAGAACCGAGAACAGGGCCTGGTGTTTGACACCGACCCCGCCAATGATAAAGGAGGCACCAGTGCCGAAGCCAAAGAACCGGACGCGCCACCGTCCGAAAGCCAGCGTAAAAAGTAATTCGTGGTTCCGCATGCAGGCCAGCAGTAACAGCGAGGCCGACATTTTTATTTATGACGAAATCGGGTACTGGGGCGTAACGGCGAAACAGTTCGTCAATGATCTCCGGGCACTTGGGGACGTCACCCACATCAACCTTTATATCAACTCGCCCGGTGGTGATGTCTTCGACGGTATTGCTATCTATAACGCGCTGAAGCACCACGGCGCGGCGATTACCGTGCATATCGACGGTCTGGCGGCCTCCATGGCCTCGGTGATTGCGATGGTAGGCAATCCGGTCATCATGCCTGAAAACACGATGATGATGATCCATAAGCCCTGGGGGTTTGCTGGTGGTGATGCGAGCGATATGCGCGACTATGCGGATCTTCTCGACAAGGTTGAATCCGTTCTTATCCCGGCTTATGCGCAGAAAACCGGAAAATCCACCGAAGAAATTGCGGCAATGCTGGAGGACGAAACCTGGATGAACGGCAGCGAGTGCCTTGAACTGGGTTTTGCCGACCAGGTGACACCATCCCTTCAGGCTATGGCCTGTATTCATTCAAAACGTATTGAGGAATTTGAAAAAATGCCAAAAAGCATTCGCAACATGATCACCCCGCCGCGTAACACTACCCAGCGTGACCCGGTTATTACCCAGCCTCAGGCACCGCAGGCAAAAACAGACCCGGCACCGGATGAAAATGCGATCCGCGCGCAGGTGATGGCTGAGCAGAAAGCCCGTGTTAACGCTATCGGCGATCTCTTTGCCATGTTCGGCAATAAGCACATGGAACTGCAGAATCAGTGTGTGGCCGACCCTGATTGCTCCGTCGATAAGGCGAAAGATTTGCTGCTGGCAGAACTCGGTAAAACGGCCACGCCGTCCAATAAAACCACCCAGCCGCATATTCATGCGGGCAATGGTAACTTCGTCGCGGATGGTATTCGCCAAGCACTGATGGCGCGTGCCGGGTTCGAAGGTCAGGAGCGGGATAACGTTTATAACGGTATGACGCTGCGCGAGTATGCGCGTATGGCCCTGACAGAAAAAGGTATCGGCGTGGCCAGCTACAACCCGATGCAGATGGTTGGCCTGGCGCTGACCCACAGCACCTCTGACTTTGGCAACATTCTGCTCGATGTTGCGAACAAAGCGCTGATTCAGGGCTGGGACGAGGCGCAGGAAACCTTCGAGCAGTGGACCAAAAAAGGCCAGCTGTCGGACTTCAAAACGGCGCATCGTGTCGGTATGGGTGGTTTCCCTTCTCTGCGACAGGTTCGCGAAGGGGCTGAGTACAAGTACATCACTACCAGTGACAAAGGCGAAACCATCGCGCTTGCCACGTATGGTGAAATCTTCTCAGTAACCCGCCAGGCGATCATCAACGACGATCTGAACCAGCTTACCGACGTACCGATGAAGATGGGGCGCGCGGCGAAAGCAACGATTGGCGATCTGGTTTACGCCATTCTGACCAAAAACCCGAAACTCTCAGACGGAAAGGCGCTGTTCCATGCCGATCACAAGAACCTGAGCTCAGGCGCAATTTCTGTGGCCAGCCTGGACGAATCGCGCAAGCTGATGCGTCTGCAGAAGGAGGGGGAGCGAACCCTGAATATCCGTCCGGCCTACATGCTGGTCCCCGTCGCCCTGGAAACTCTGGCAAATCAGACCATCAAGTCGGCCAGTGTTAAAGGTGCAGACATCAATGCCGGGATCGTTAACCCTATCCAGAACTTTGCAGAAGTCATTGCCGAACCACGCCTGGATGAAGCTGATGCGAAAGCCTGGTATCTGGCTGCCGCGAAGGGCACCGACACCATCGAGGTTGCTTATCTCAACGGCGTCGACACGCCATACATCGATCAGCAGGAAGGCTTCACCACTGATGGTATCGCCACGAAAGTGCGTATTGATGCAGGTGTGGCGCCGCTGGACTATCGCGGCATGACCAAATCCTCTGGTCAGTAAAAAACAGTCCTGACAAACAGACGCCCGTAAGGGCTTTTTTTATACCTGAAACCAGCCCCGCAAGGGGCTGAATGGAGAAGTTATGGCTAAGAACTATGCGCAGGACGGGAAAACAATCCCTCTGGTAAACAGTGGTGCAACCGATGTTCACAGCGGCGACCCGGTTGTTGTTGGAAAACTTATCGCGGTTGCAATTACCGATATCCCGGCTGGCGCTACCGGGGACGGTTTTACTGAGGGCGTTTTCCTCCTGCCAAAAGTTTCCGCAGATGCGGTTACTGCCGGGGCGCAGGTGTATCTGAAGGACGGCAAAATCACGATCGAAGAAACGGACGCTGTTGCCGCCGGCATCGCCTGGGAAGATGCAGGGGCAAACACCACCGTTGTTGAAGTTAAGATCAATGCCTAACCCCTTTGACCGGATGGCGGCACGCATGGACGCGGCCACCATAAAAAAGATGGGAAAGACAGCGATCATAAATGGCAGCAGCTATGACGTTGTTCCCGCCGAGCAGCTCGAGGAAATGGGGCCATTGTCGGGAATGGGTACTTCGCTGGTAGTTTTCTCTGAGCTTTACCAGCCACGCCGAAACGACAGTGTCGACTACGACGGTAAGAACCTGACCGTTACCCGCTATGACATGTTCAACGGAAAACCCCGCATCCATCTCGAATGAGGAGGAGCTATGTCTGTGAAAGGACTGGAAAGAGCTATTCAGAACCTGAACAGCCTCAGCCGGTTAATCGTTCCTGAGGCAACCGCAAAAGCACTTAACCGGGTGGCCAGCAGAACGATAAGCCAGGGGAGCAAAGCTGTAGCGAAAGAGGCAAAGGTGGATGATAACCGGAAAAAGGGGCTTCCGGTTCGTCTGGTCCGCCAGCGTTCCCGTCTGCGCAAGGCCCGTCACGATCGCCCGGTCGCGTCGATAAAAATCAACCGCGGTAATCTTCCTGCGATAAAGCTCGGCACGGCGCGCGTCCGGCTCTCGCGTAAAAAAGGGGCCAGAAACGGAGCGGGTAGCGTCCTCAAAATCGGACCCTATACCTTTCGTAACGCTTTTATTCAACAGCTTGCGAACGGGCGCTGGCAGGTCATGCGGCGCGTAGGTCAGGCCCGTTATCCGATTGATGTGGTCAAAGTTCCTCTTGAGACACCGCTCACCCTGGCATTCACCGCTATTTCAAAGCGCCTTATTGAAAGCGATATGCCTAAAGAACTTTCCGCAGCCCTGAAAAACCAACTGAGGATCCACCTGAAGCGATGAACAGACACAGCGCAATTCGTGCAGCCATTCTGGCAAAACTGAAAGCTGAGATCACCGACACGGTCACCTGGTTTGACGGGCGCCCTGTTTTTCTTGAAGAGCAGGATCTCCCTGCCGTGGCTGTATACCTTTCTGACGCGGAGTACACCGGCGATTCGCTTGACGAAGATTCGTGGCAGGCGGTTGTTCACATCGAGGTATTTCTTAAAGCCTCCAGCCCCGACAGCGCGCTTGATTCCTGGATGGAAGAGAAAGTGTATCCGGCAATGGCCTTCATCCCGGGCCTGACCGAACTGGTCGAGACGTTCACCCCGCAGGGTTATGACTATCAGCGGGATGATGAAATGGCCACCTGGGGTTCAGTCGATTTCACGTACTTAATCACCTATTCAATTTAAGAGGTACTTATGCCTACTCCAAACCCGCTGGCCCCCGTGAAAGGTGCCGGTACCACCCTCTGGCTTTACACCGGAACGGGCAACGCTTTCGCTAACCCACTCTCGGATATCGACTGGAACCGCCTGGCGAAAATTAAAGAGCTGACGCCGGGCGAAATGACCGCCGAATCGTATGACGACACTTACCTCGACGACGAGGATGCCGACTGGAACGCGACGGCCCAGGGGGCAAAATCTGCTGGCGATACCTCGTTCACCCTCGCCTGGAAGCCGGGCGAAGAAGGGCAAAAAGACCTTGTCGCATGGTTTATTGATGGCTCAGTACGCTATTACAAAATCAAATACCCGAACGGTACCGTCGACGTTTTCCGCGGCTGGTGCAGCAGCCTGGGTAAAGCCATTCCGGCAAAAGAGGTCATTACCCGTACAGCGAAAATCACCAATACCGGCAAGCCGGAACTGGCAGAAGAAAGCGGGTCCCCGAATATCCCCGTGACCGGCGTTACGCTCGATAAAGCCACGGCAAGCGTGGCCGTCGGCGCAACCACAACGCTCAATGTGACGGTTAACCCTGCCAGTGCCTCAGATACCTCGTTCCGCGTGGCAACCTCCGACGGGGCAAAAGCAACGGTCACCGTTAGCGGCAACGCGATCACCGTCACCGGCGTGGCGGCAGGCACCGCTGACGTTATTGTTATGACCAGCGACGGTAATTTCGTTGCGGTCTGCAAAGTCACCGTAACTGCAGCGTAAGGAAGGACGCATGTTTCTGAAAAAAGAGAAGTTCACCTGGCAAACAGAATCCCTGACCATCTTCGAGTTGTCGGCGCTGCAGCGTATTGAGTACATCACGTTTATGGCCGCAGAGGAAAAGGCCGTCAGCGCTGACAGCGACGGCATCAGCGATCAGGAAATGACGGCCAGGCTGATAGGCTCAAATATTCGCTGCGGTGCGCGTTTGATCGCGATGTCTTTGTGGCATAACGATCCGGCTGGCACGGATGTGGAAACGCTTTATCAGCAGGTGCTTAGCGGCTGGCCGCCGGAGGCGATCGGTAAAGCAGAAATGGAAATTAAGCTGCTCTCCGGCATGCTCGTTCCGGTTGAGGATGACAATCCTGCCGATCCGGATGCCTCCGCGGAGGCCGAAAGCGCAGAACCCGTTACGGCGGAAAAGCCCTTGCCAGCGAGCTGAAGTTTGTCCTGAATCTGGCGCGCGAGTTCGGACGACCCGACTGGCGCGCCATGCTGGCTGGAATGACTTCCAGTGAGCTGGGCGACTGGCACCAGTTCTACCGGGAGCATTATTTTCAGGACGCGCAGCTCGATGCGCATTTCTCAGAGCTGCTTTATTCCATCTCCACTCTTTTCTTCCGCGACCCGGAACTTACCCCCGCACATTTCAGCCTGCTTTCTCCTTCCGGTATCGTCATCAGCGATGACGAGCCGGATGATGATGCGCTGATGGCCGCAGCTGAGGGGATAACAGGAGGTATCCGATATGGCCCAGCAGATTAGCGATCTGGTCATCAACCTTGACGTCGACAGCGCCACGTTTAGTGAGCAGGTTGCCCGCATAAAGGGCCAGCTAACCGGGATGGCTGAGGACTCTGAAAAAGTCCAGACGCGAATGCAGCGGGCTTCCGAGCGGCAGGCGGCTGCGTTTAAAACCGTGGGCGACGCTGGCGCGGCGGCTGCCGCAGATATGAAATCCCGCCAGTCGGCCGCAACGGAAGGGCTGACCAAAGACTGGCAGAACGTTTCAAAGTCCGTTGATGAAACTCACCGCCGCGTTACCGAGCTTAATCAGCGCATGCGTGAGAATGACGGGCAGGCCGCAGCGCTTGCCCGTCGACAGGATGAACTGGCGGCATCATTTTTCCGCCAGATTGACGGCGTTCGCCAGCTCAACGGTGAGACACAGTCGCTTGCGAACGTGCAGGCGCGCTTTCGCGCAGCGAGGGCACAGGGCAACATAACCCAGCAGGATTATCTCGCCCTTATTTCCCGCACCACGGCCCGGCAAAAAGAACTGCAGATCGTGGAGGAAAAATCGGCCGCAGCGCGCACGCGATTCCTCAGCCAGCTGAAGCAACAGGTTGCAGAGCAAAAGCTCTCGGGTACCGAGCTGCTGCGCATGAAGGCGGCGCAGGTCGGTGCCAGCGATGCGGCTGAGGTCTATATCCGCAAGCTTGAAGCTGCCAAAGTGGCCACGCATGGTCTGGGGCTGCAAAGTGCTGCTGCCCGGCAGGAGCTGGGGGTACTTATCGGCGAGGTCATGCGCGGTAACTTCGGTGCGCTGCGCGGCTCCGGGATCACGCTGGCGAACCGGGCAGGATGGATAGACCAGCTGCTGTCGCTACGCGGCCTGGGGATCGCCGGCCTGGTTGGTGGGATTGCCGCGGCGGTATTCGGGCTGGGTAAGGCCTGGTATGACGGCAGCAAAGAGTCTGAGGAATTTAACAGGCAGCTGATCCTGACCGGGAACTACGCGGGGAAAACGTCAGGGCAGCTGCAGGCGCTGGCGCGCTCGCTGGCAGGTAATGGCATCACGCAGCATGCCGCTGCAGGCGTGCTGGCCCAGGTCGTTGGCAGCGGCGCGTTCAGCGGTAATGACGTCAGCATGGTCAGCAATGTTGCCGCCAGGCTGCAGCAGGCTACCGGACAGGCCGTCGACGAAACCATAAATCAGTTTAAGCGCCTGAAGGATGATCCGGTTAACGCGGTCGCGACGCTCAACGATTCCCTTCACTTTCTGACGGCCACCCAGTATGAACAGATAGCTTCTGCTCAGGCGCTGGGGGATTCGCAGAAGGCCGCCGAGCTGGCCATGCGGGCATATTCCGACGCGGTCATTCAGCGCGCCGGGGCGGTCGAGGATAATCTTGGCTCTCTCGAAAAAGCCTGGAACTGGGTGAAGAATGCCGCCTCCGGCGCATGGGATGCGATGCTTGGCATAGGGCGTAATCCTGACTCCGCGATGAAGCGCCAGGACTCTTTTGCTGAATGGCAGGCAGCAGAGAAAGAGTACCGCGCGCTGTCCAGCAATCTTAAAGTCGACCCGGATTATGCCGGTAACAACGTTCTGCAGAAAGCTGATGCGGAAAGGCTGAGAAACGCGCGCCAGCAGGTGGAGCTGAAAAAGCAGGCTTACGATCTTGCCGATCAGCAATATGCCCAGGAAGGGCTGGCAGCCGCGCGGGAAAAAATGCGGACGGACCAGCAGGCTCAGGCAATCCGCAACCAGCAGCAGTTTAACCAGCTGGTGGAGTCCGGCGCGACGGCGGCAGAAAAGCGGGCTTCAGCAGAGAAAAAGCTCAGTCAGCTTATTGAGAAAAACCGCCAGGATGCGAAAGACGGTGTCGCCACGCTGTGGACTGAAAAGGACATTGCCGCGGCTCGCGCTGGGATTGAAAAGCAGTGGAAGGATCCAAAAACGCCGAAAGGCAAAAGCTACTCAACGCCCGCCGGGGACAAAGCAGAGGAAAAGGCGCAGGCCGAACTTCTCACCCTTCAGGCCCAGCTTAAAACGCTTGAGCAGCATACCAGCGTGAATGACGTCATAAGCAAACAGCGTCAGGATCTCTGGCAGACTGAAAATCAGTTCACCGTTCTGCAGGAGGCTGCAGGGCGTCGTCAGCTTACGGCGCAGGAAAAATCCCTGCTGGCGCACAAGGAAGAAACGCTCGAGTACAAGCGGCAGGTGGCCGACCTGGGCGATAAGGTTGCCAGCCAGCAAAAGCTCAACCAGCTGGCCGATCAGGCCGTGAAGTTTGAGCAGCAGCAAAAAGCCGCCAGGGCGGGCTTGCAGGCTCAGTCTGCGGGGGTATCCACCCGGGAAGCCGGGAGACAAACTACGCTGCAGCGTCTCAGCGAAAGCTATTCGTACAACCCTCAGGCGCAGCAAAAGGTTTTGGAAGAGCAAAGGGCGACGTTCGAGGCTGAAGATGCCCTGCGCGCAAACTGGCTGGCCGGTGCTAAGCAGGGCTGGGCTGAGTATCAGGATTCAGCGACAAACGTCTTCAGCTCGGTACAGCAGATTTCGCAGGCAACGTTCAGCGGGCTGGCGGGCCAGCTTACCAGCCTGACGACAACCGGGAAGGCGAGCTTCAGGGACTTCACCAGCTCGATCCTTAAAATGATAGTGTCCGTTATCAACCAGTTGCTGGTGGCTTATACCATCCAGAGCGCCATGGGCTGGGTGAGCGGCGGGGCGAAAACCTCCTCTGCAGGCCAGTCATTCGCGGTTCCGTCATTCCGGCCACAGGGCTATGACGTGGGCGGTTTTACCGGGCACGGCGGCAAATATGAGCCCGCAGGCGTGGTACATCGCGGGGAATTCGTCTTCACCAAAGAATCGACCAGCCGTATCGGTGTGGCCAATCTCTATCGCCTCATGCGCGGGTATGCCTCGGGTGGTCTCGTCGGCGGCGGGAGCGCAGTCGGTGCTGGTATGGGGGGGATCAGTGTTTATGCCCCAGTTAGCATCAGCCAGCAGGGGGGAGACGGAAACATAAATCAGGCGAACGCCACGGGGACGGCGAAACAGCTGCAGGCGATTGTTCAGCAGACAATCACCGAGCGACTGAAAAAAGAAATGTCCGCAGGCGGCGTGCTTTATTCGAGGAGGACACAGTGACGGACACATTTACCTGGCGCACGCGCAAAACCGCGCAGGGCACTGAAACAGCCCGAACGCTGCAGGCCCAGTTCGGGGATGGCTACAAACAGATAGCAGGGATGGGGATCAACGACAAACAGGAAACGTGGAATCTGGACTGGACTGGAACCAGACAGGAGGCGGCTGCGCTGCGCGCTTTTCTGATGTCTCACGTTACTAAATCGTTCTGGTGGACCACGCCATGGGGTGAAAAAAAGCTGTTCAGAATGAAGGCCGATTCGTTCAGCGTTTCTTTCCCTACCGGGAAAAAAGCCACTGTGGCCTTCACTTTTGAACAGGCGTTCGCGCCCTGATTTTCTCGACAAACACTGAAAGCTGCCTCCGGGCGGTTTTTTTTATGGGGGGGGTATGAGTTTTACGGCAGATATACAACAGCTTGAGCCCGGCAGCGTTATTCAGCTGATTGAGATCGACGGCACTGAATTCGGTATGGATCAGGTGCTGCGTTTTCATGCGCACAATATACAGGAAGAAGGGTGGGCAGCCTTCGCCGCGGAAAATCTTCCCGCCATTATCTGGCAGGGAAACCAGTACGATCCCCATCCCTACGAACTGAAGGGTATGGAGTTATCGAGTACAGGGTCCCAGCCAACGCCCACGCTGTCCGTCGGGAACGTCGGAAACTATGTCACGGCGCTGTGTCTTGAATATGACGATATGGTCAGGGCTAAGGTCAAAATCCATACTACGCTTTCGAAGTATCTCGATGCCGCCAACTGGAAAAACGGTAATCCAAGTGCCAGCCCGGCCGATGAGCGCGTACAGCTATTTTACGTCAATGCCAAAACCGCAGAGACGCGGGTACAGGTTGATTTTGAGCTGTGTTCTCCTTTCGATATTCAGAGCCTGCAGCTGCCGACACGGCAGATTACTCCTGTCTGCACCTGGTGTATGCGGGGCTGGTACCGAAGCGGGACCGGATGCGATTACAACGGCACGAAATACTTTACCAAAGACGGTACGCCGACTGATGACCCGTCGAAAGACGTTTGTGGCGGCCGCCGGCAGGATTGTCAGGATCGTCACGGCCCGGACGCGCCGCTGCCGTTCGGCGGTTTTCCGGCTGCAAACCTGCAGGGGAAATAAAAATGCGTGAAAAATTGCTGGATGCTATCCGTCAGCACGTCGCTGCTGAATACCCCAAAGAAGCCTGCGGCCTGATTGTTCAGTCAGGCCAGCAACAAATCTATATTCCCTGCCGCAACATTGCCGATAAACCCGAGGATACATTCACGCTCTCCCCGGAAGACCAGCTCGCTGCCCGCGCGCGCGGTGAGATCATCATGCTCATTCATTCCCATCCGGATGTGGTTCGGCTGGTGCCATCAGAGCTGGACCGGATCCAGTGCGACTGGTCGGGTATTGAGTGGGGGATCATGTCCTGGCCGGACGGGGATTTTTGCACGATTTCCCCGCGTGAAGACCGGGATTATGCCGGGCGGCAGTGGGTACTGGGTTACGCGGACTGCTGGTCGCTTATCCGTGAGTTTTATCTGCGCGAATACGGCATTGTTCTCGGGAACTATTCGGTACCTTACGAATGGTGGGAGAGCGGCAAGGAGCGGCTCTACGACGACAACTGGGAGCGTGAGGGATTTGTTGAGATTGCCGCCGGTGCAATGCAGCCCGGGGATATCATCATGATGAGTGTGCAGGCATCGGTGACTAATCACGCCGCGGTATATGTGGGTGACAACATCATTCTCCATCATCTTTTCGGGCACCTTTCTTCGCGAACGCCTTATGGAAAATATTATCGCGACAGAACGGTCCGGGTGGTCAGGCATAAGGACAGAATGCATGGTTAAGACGCTTATTCTCGAAGGGAAAATGGCTAAAAAATTCGGTAAACGCGTTCAGTTTGACGTTGCCGACCTGCGCGAAATGCTCAGGGCCATGTGTTCACAGGTTCCCGGATTCAAAAAATACATGTCGGAAGCTCATATGAAGGGGATCCGTTTCGCCTTTTTTAACGGCGACAACAATATCGGGCTGGAAGAGTTTGATATGACCCGCGGTGGAAGCGTGTACCGGATCGTGCCCGTTTATGAGGGGGCCAAAAGTTCGGGCGTCCTGCAGATAGTTGTCGGCGCTGTTGCGCTGGTCGCTGCATTCTTTACCGCTGGTGCGAGCATGGCAGCCTGGGGGGCGGCCATGAGTGCAACAGCCATCAGCGCCACGTCAATTTTGACCGGGGTTGGGGTGTCAATGATGCTTGGCGGCGTTGTCCAGATGCTCACACCCCAGCCATCCTTCGGCGCGGGTAAATCCTCCAGCACGGACAACACGCCTAACTACGCCTTCGGGGCGCCGGTCAATACCGTCGCTATGGGGCATCCTGTCCCCCTGGCCTACGGTCTGATCGAGGCTGGGGGAGCGATAGTCAGCGCCGGTATGTACTCGAGCGATCAGCAATAGTGAAATGCAACCAAATAAGATGAACGTTACATTGCAATCTCCCTTGGTTATCATGTCCAAAACGATGCCGATCAAGGAGATGAAAGTGAAAAAATACGGTTTGGTCTTATTTGGTGTGCTCTTTATTTCAGGTTGTGCCCCACAAAATCAGAATAACAATTTACAAAAGCAATACGCTGATTTAGCAAATTGTGAAGATAACATTACGATGCCAAAACAAATGCCGCATAGTAAAAAGGAGTTTGCGGACTTTTTATCTAAGGCTGCGCTTAATGCCTCGGCAGATCAGTTTGTTATTCAGAAGCGTATAGAGATTCTTCAATTAGTTGGATGGGATAATTCGGTAGCTGATGCAATAACAACATGTAGCGCCACCAGAAAGAGCAAGCTTAAAGAAATTGGGGCGAATGTGTTTGAAACCATGAAAGCCAATACTAAAGACACAGAGGAACGTCGTGCTCTTGTTGAGGCTTATAGTTCGTGGGAGGCTTATGTAACCAGTCAAACGCCACTCGCAAAACAGGACTTTGACTCAAAAGTTAGTTATTACAAAAACATGTAATAAGACGCCATCATTAATACTAACAAAAAACCCAGCTCAGGCTGGGTTTTTTAATGGGGTAAAAATGCAACTTCTCCATGGTGAAACCATCTTACAGGGTGCAAAAGGGGGCGGTGGAAGCGCGCATACTCCGGTTGAGCAACCTGACGATCTGCTGTCGGTCGCAAAATTAAAAATGCTCATTGCCGTTTCTGAGGGAGAAATACAGGGCGACCTGACCGCTCAGAATATTTTTCTCAACGATACACCGCTGGCAAACGACAGCGGGGAATACAACTTCAGCGGCGTGAAATGGGAGTTCCGCAAGGGCACACAAGACCAGACCTATATTGCTGGGATGCCCCAGGTCGATAACGAGCTGGCGGTGGGCACAACTGTCACCACCACCGCGCCATGGACACGCCAGTTTACCAATCTTTCCCTGGATGCCATCCGCATCAAGCTCAGCCTTCCGGTCCAGTATCTCTATAAAGATAACGGCGATATGGTGGGCACGGTCACCGAGTATGCGATCGATTTATCAACGGACGGCGGCGCCTGGAAAACGGTTGTAAACGGCAAGTTTGACGGAAAGACCACGACGGAATATCAGCGAGACCACCGTATCGATCTGCCAAAATCCACGTCCGGCTGGTCTGTCAGGGTCAGGCGTATTACGGCTGATGCCAGCGGATCAAATTCGAAACTGGTTAACGCCTTCAAGGTGTTTTCGTATGCGGAAGTCATCGACAGCAAGCTTCGTTATCCTTTAACCGCGCTCCTGTATATCGAAGTGGACAGCAGCCAGTTCAACGGCAGCGCGCCGAAAGTGACCTGTAAGATAAAAGGCAAGCTTATTAAGGTTCCGGATAATTACGATCCGACAACCCGAACCTATTCTGGCTCATGGTCCGGCGGGTTCAAAATGGCCTGGTCCAATAACCCCGCCTGGATATTTTACGATCTGGTTCTTGATGAAATATACGGCATGGGCACGCGCGTGGATGCGTCCATGGTGGATAAGTGGGCGCTGTATTCAATTGCCCAGTATTGCGACGAAATGGTTTCCGACGGGGCCGGTGGTACCGAACCGCGGTTTACCTGCAACGTATTCATTCAGAGCCAGGAGGACGCCTGGCAGGTACTTAACGATCTCGCCGCGGTATTTCGTGGAATAACGTTCTGGGGCAACGATCAGATTTATGTCCAGGCAGACGTCCCGCAGGACGATGTTGACTGGGTTTATAACGCCTCAAACGTTATCGATGGGCTGTTTACTTATGCGGGCGGCTCATACAAGAATCGCTACAGCTCCTGCCTCGTGTCCTGGTCTGATCCGCAGAACCATTACAGCGATACCGTTGAGGGGGTCTACGATTCAGAGCTTGTAGAGCGTTACGACGTCAGGCAAACGTCCCTGACCGCAATCGGCTGCACCTCGCAAAGTGAAGCGCACCGGCGCGGTCGCTGGGTATTACTCTCCAATGCCAAAGACGGGACCGTATCGTTTGGGGTGGGGCTGGACGGCTATATTCCTCTGCCCGCTGAAATTATCGGTGTCGCCGATCCTTTCCGTTCCGGAAAGGAGAACGGGGGCCGCATAGTGGCGGTCAATGGCCGCCAGATTACGCTGGATCGAGAAATAGATTACGCAGCGAAAGACCGGCTGGTGGTTAACCTGCCCGACGGAAAAGCCCAGACGCGGACAATCAGCGCGGTGAGCGCCGATAAAATAACGGTGACGGTGGCTACGGCCTTCAGTCAGGCACCTGCCGCTGGTGCTGTATGGGCGATAGACAGTGATAACCTCGCGATACAGTACTTCCGGGTCACTTCAATTGCTGCCAACGATGACAGCACAGGCGGTTTCACAATTACGGCCGTTCAGCACGATCCAAACAAATACCGTTACATCGATGACGGCGTTCGGATCGAGTCGCCCCCGATCACCGTCACGCCGATAAGCGTCCTGTCTGCTCCGAAGAATATCTTGGTGACTGAGAGCGATCATGTGTCTCAGGGGCTGACTGTAGCAAGCCTGGACGTGTCATGGGATAAGGTGGAGGGCGCAATCCGGTATGTTGCCCAGTGGCGTAAGGACAACGGGGACTGGATAAACGTTCCGGTTACCAGCGCGCAGGGTTTCTCGGTTCAGGGCATTTATTCGGGCAGCTATGACGTGCGCGTCCGGGCGCTGAATGCGCAGGATACGTCGTCACCATGGGGATACGGTGAAACAACTTATCTCTCCGGTAAAACGGGAAAACCGGGTACTCCGCTGAACTTC
Source organism: Enterobacter sp. CGMCC 5087 (assembly GCF_003144775.1). Classification (NCBI taxonomy): domain Bacteria; kingdom Pseudomonadati; phylum Pseudomonadota; class Gammaproteobacteria; order Enterobacterales; family Enterobacteriaceae; genus Enterobacter; species Enterobacter sp. CGMCC 5087. The sequence continues at coordinate 22,448 of NZ_QFXN01000230.1, forward strand.
CTGGCGACCGAAGATGTGGTCTGGCATATCGACCTGACCTGGAAATTTCCGGATGGCTCAGGTGACACGGCCTATACAGAGATTCAGCGCGCCACAACCTCTGACTTTGCCAATCCTGAATTGCTGGTCCTGGTGCCGTACCCGGCTGCAGATTATCAGCATGGTCCCATGCCTGCCGGCGTTCGCCAGTGGTACCGCGCGCGCCTGATTGACCGTATCGGTAATGCCGGGGACTGGACCGACTGGATCATGGGCACTTCCTCGATAGACGTTAGTGAAATAACTAACGACATTCTGGAGGACATGAAAGAGTCGGAAACGTTCAAAGACCTTCTCGAGAACGCGGTGGACAGCAACGAAAAAATTGCTGGCATGGCTGACGAAATCAAAAACCATGCTGACGAACTCGAGCAGCAGGCGAAAGACATCAAGGAGAACGCTGACGGGCTGGCTCAGGCCGAAGTGAAGATAGACGAGATTTCTGTGTCCATGGACGGCATGACGGGAGGCGTGAAGAACTCGGCAATTGCGATAATTCAGGCCAATCTTGCGCAGGTGGCCACGCGTAAAACTCTGTCGGCATCGGTAGCCGGTAACAGCGCGCAGCTGGACCGCATTGATGAGGTGATCGTCACAGACAGGGAGGCAACGGCACGCGCATTGCTGAGCCTGCAGACGAACGTCAACGGCAATACGGCATCTATCAACAGTCTGAGTCAGACGGTTTCGAATTATCAGCAGGCCACGGCAACGCAGATTAACGCCATCACTGCGACCATAAACGGAAATACGGCAGCGATAACCACGAACGCGCAGGCTATTGCGAACGTAAACGGCCAGCTCAGCGCGATGTACAACATCAAGGTTGGGGTAACGAGCAATGGACAGTATTACGCCGCGGGGATGGGGATCGGGGTGGAGAATACGCCATCCGGGATGCAGTCGCAGGTAATCTTCCTGGCCGATCGTTTTGCTGTCACTACGGCAGCAGGAAACAGCGTGGCGTTGCCATTTGTGATCCAGAATGGGCAGACGTTCATCAGGGCCAGCTTCATCCAGGACGGTACCATTGAGAACGCCAAAATCGGCAACTATATCCAGTCGAATAATTATGTGGCTGGATCTGCAGGCTGGAAGCTTGATAAGGGAGGAACGTTCGAAATTAACGGAGTGGCCGGGGGCGGGAGGATGCTGATATCCAGCACTCTCATTCGTATCTACGACAGCAACAACGTGCTGCGTGTCAGAATGGGGTTATGGTAATGCCACAGGGTTTGCAATGCTGGGACGGTGCAGGCCGTATTGCCGTTGATTTAAGTGATTATGCTATCCGGTATATTGGAAGCACGTCTGTAACATTTGCAGCGGGGGAAACGGCTAAGGACGTTTCCTTTTCCGGGGTAACGCAGGACGGGTCATTTATATCAATCGTATCGGCGAGTTCGGCAGGAGTAATAAATGAATATTATTGCCGGGCTTTTAATGGTGGCTTTACCGTTTTTTATTTACCGAGCGGCGGCAGTATTTCGATAACTCTTAATATGGAGGTTTATAACTTTCAATGAGTGGATTCGAAGTTTATAACAGCGCTGGTAAATTGCTGGTTGATTCACAAAACAGGTCGACACTTTTTTATGATCAGCGTGCGCTAGGTGCAGTGACTGACAAAGGTTATTACCGCGTGGATAGCCCGTTCGGAAACGGAAGCACGCTGGGTATTACCCAGCCGCAATTCTGGAATGATGGGAATTTGCGCTGGCTGCAGCTGGATACTAATAAGTATGGCTTACCAGGCGCTGACCTTCTGGAAGACAATGCGGGCAGCATGATACGCACGTCCAGAAACGTTGGAATGCAGAGCGGATATCTGGATGTTTTCGACAGCGCGGGGAATCTTATCTGGAGCGCCGCCTCGGCATCGAAAATGCCGCGCGTGGTGGGCTTTTTCGACGTGCCTGCCAATTACGATCTGCTGAACAATACCTTTGCGATAAACCTGAGTTTTAATCCGTGGATTCTGGTTAACAACTGCCCTGGTAACCTCAGTGACGACGGAACTGTCGTTGGTTATTCAGGAATCGCACTCAAATGGACAGGCTCACAGCTGCAGGGGAGGTACATCACAAAAAATCAGCGCAACTGGAGCCAGACACTTCAGGGGCGAGGGCTACGAATTCCCATCGCTCAGTTTGTCGGAATTTGATACTGCCGGGACGCGGGGGTATTGAGTAGCGATCATGTTTTGCTTAACACCTTTTGCAGGTTCGAAGCGGTATACGACATCAAGCTTATCCGTTTTCTTATAACAGATGTTGCTGAGCCGCTTATTTATATGTCGGCTGAAAATGCCATTGCTGCTGTCTGAAATTACGTTAACTTCCCTCGTGGCGCAGTCGATATTTACGTGAATATCTCCCCCAAGAGATAAGCGTGCCGCATCCACCGGGTAATCCATTTTAAAGGCATAGTCTCTGTCTTTATCGGCACAGCCAGCCGCCAGCAAAAGTGCCACGGCAAATAATCGTTTCATTTCTACATTCCTGTATCTGCGGGAATATCCATTTTATTCGAGTTTAAAAATTAGTCAGATTGATAAGAGCGATCAATTTTACATTATTGATCGCTTTAAACGATCGTTATTATCGTGAGGTAGTTCATGCTTTATAACACTGGCACTATTGCTATCAACGGAAATACAGCCACCGGAACGGGTACGAACTGGACTGCGCCAGCCAGCCAGGTTCGTGCTGGCCAGACGATCATCGTCATGTCTAACCCGGTGCAGATGTTCCAGATTTCATCTGTGAACAGCACCACGTCAATGACGGTTACGCCTGCTGCTTCCCCGGCGCTGAGCGGCCAAAAGTATGGAATACTGGTGTCCGACAACATCTCTGTCGACGGACTGGCACAGGCGATGTCGCAGCTTATCAAAGAGTATGACGAGAACATTGGCGCGTGGGAGACATTCGCCACTACCTCAGCAAACCAGACCATCACCGTTACCATCAACGGAACCTCCGTTAATATTCCAAGTATTGGCGCGCTTGCCAGAAAGGGGGCCAACAGCGATATCAGCGAGCTGAAAGGGCTCACTACTGCGCTTTCTGTTGCACAGGGCGGGACTGGGGCAAAGACCGAAGCTGACGCTCGCGCAAACCTCGGTTTGGGAA